>NZ_JBFBAV010000041.1:0-61975 GCF_040689505.1 Streptomyces sp. NPDC051211 | reverse complement strand
AGCTCCTCGATGACCTTGTGCATGTCGTACGGGCGGTTGCCGTCGGCCGGGACCAGGTCCAGCAGCACGTCCGAGCGGCGCTCGGCCGGGTCGTCGGTCGCGTGGACCGGCGGGTTCTCCCGGTTGTTGGAGGGGAGCATCGAGATGAGGTAGCGGACCTCGGCGATGCAGTTCTCTTCGTCGTCGTAGGCGAAGTGCGCGACGCCGGAGGTTTCGGCGTGCACGTCGGCGCCGCCGAGGCCGTTCTGGCTGATCTCCTCGCCGGTGACCGCGCGGACCACGTCCGGGCCGGTGATGAACATCTGCGAGGTGTCGCGGACCATGAACACGAAGTCCGTCAGCGCCGGCGAGTACGCCGCACCGCCCGCACACGGACCCAGCATCACCGAGATCTGCGGGATGACGCCCGAGGCCTTGGTGTTGCGCTGGAAGATGCCGCCGTAGCCGGCCAGCGCGGAGACGCCCTCCTGGATGCGGGCGCCGGCGCCGTCGTTGAGGGAGACCAGCGGGGCACCGGCCGCGATGGCCATGTCCATGATCTTGTGGATCTTCGCGGCGTGGGCCTCGCCCAGCGCGCCGCCGAAGATGCGGAAGTCGTGCGCGTAGACGAAGACCGTCCGCCCGTCGACCGTGCCCCAGCCGGTGATGACACCGTCGGTATACGGCTTGCGGGCCTCCAGACCGAACCCGCTGGCCCGGTGCCGGCGCAGCTGCTCGACCTCCTTGAAGGAGCCTTCGTCGAGGAGGAGCGCGATGCGCTCGCGGGCGGTCAGCTTGCCCTTGGCGTGCTGGGCTTCGGTGGCGCGGTCGCTGGGGCCGCGCCGCGCCTGCTCGCGCAGGTCGTGCAGCTCGGCCACGCGGCCGCGAGCATCCGTCGGCTCGCCCGGGATCTGGTCCACAACGGTCATGTACTGACCTTACGAACCCGACCAAGCGAATCCCTCCGTAGATACCGCACAGTCTCCGACCCCATCCGCTGTGAAGCCTGGACAGAAGCGCCCGCCGGTGCATGGACATCACCAGGAGGTGCGTCCGAGCTTTGTGGCATGTCTACAAAGCTTTCCCGGTGGTTGAAATTTGAACGGAATGGGTCTACCGTCAATCTCGTTGAACCTTCAACAACTACCGAGGAGCACGTCATGGGTTTCTTCACCCGCCGCAACCAGCAGAACTCCGACTCCGTCTCCCTCGGCGGCGCCGTCGCCACTCTGGACGTCGACCCGGCGCTCGCCGCCCTCACCGGGGACTACGTGATCGACGCCGCGCACAGCAGCATCGGCTTCACCGTCCGCCACGCGATGGTGACGAACGTCCGCGGCACCTTCGGCGAGCACCAGGGCACCCTGCACCTGGACGGCGCCGACCCGTCCCGCTCCACCGCCGTCATCGACGTGACCATCGCCTCCGTCGACACCGGCATCGCGGACCGCGACGCGCACCTGCGCGGCGGCGACTTCTTCGACGCCGAGGCCTTCCCGGTGATGCGCTTCCGCTCCACCGAGGCGCAGCAGCTGGGCGGCGACCGCTACCGCATCACCGGCGCGCTGACCATCAAGGACGTCACCCGGCCGCTCTCCATCGACCTGGAGTTCAACGGTTCCGCGACCGACGTGTACGGCAGCGAGCGGGTGGGCTTCGAGGGCAGCGCCGAGATCCTGCGTTCCGACTGGGGCCTGACCTGGAACGCCGCGCTGGAGGCCGGCGGCGTGATGGTCAGCGACAAGGTGAAGCTGACCTTCGACATCTCGGCGATCAAGCAGGCCTGAGCCGGGCCCGTGCGAGCCGCGGGCCCCGGGGGCGGCTAGAAGCCGCCCCCGCCGTCGAATCCGCCGCCTCCGTCGAAGCCCCCGCCCCCGAAGTCGGAGCCGCTGAAGTCGGCGCCCGAGTAGTCCCCGCCCTCGAAGCCGTTGCCGCCGCCGAAGTCGGAGGCGTAGGCCGGGCTGGACATCATCGAGCCGAGCATGGTGCCCATCAGCAGGCCGGGCAGGATGCCGCCGCCGAAGTAGCCGCCGGCCCACGGGCCGTAGGCCGGGCCTGCGTCGTAGTACGGGCGCGGCCCGTACTCGGTGTCGACCGTGCGGACCATCGGGTCCCGGCCCTCGCGCAGCCGGACCGCGTCCGCCGCGCACACCGGGACCGTCCGGGCGGCCCCGCCGGCCGGCGCCCATGCCGCGTCCTCGGTGCTCGGCCCGTGCCGCGGGTCGAAGAAGCAGGGCGAGCGGCGCTCGGGCAGCGTCTTGCCCTCGCGGCGTGCGGCGAGCACGGCGAGCGAGAACCGGCCGTCCTCCAGCGCCTGGGTCACGCCCTTGACCTCGTCGGGGTGTTGGACGTTGCCCATGATCTGCTTGGCCTTGTCGTACGAGTCCAGGGCCTGCTCGTAGTCCTTGCGCATGGCATCGTCGGCGCCGGGCTCGGAGGGGTGGAAGTCCAGGCGTTCGAGTTCCTCGCCGAAGGCGGTGATGTCCTCGTCGACCACCACCCGCAGCTTCTCGATGGCCTCGCGCTCGACCTCTTCCTTCTTCTTCCGGTTGCGGCGGACGACGGCGTACGCACCACCGCCGCCGACCGCGGCCAGCACGCCGAGCCCGATCAGCCCGGCCACCGGGCTCCCGCCGTCCGTACCGGTGCTGCCCCAGGAGGCCGGGGCGCCGCCCTTGGCCTGCGGCAGGGCCTGGTCCACGAAGTTGTTCAGCTGGGTGACGGTGTCCACGGGCCCGCCGGCCTGCACCGCGTCCGTCAGGTTGCGGACGGCGTTGCCGGGCATGACCGCCCGGTCGGCCCCGGCGTCGAAGCGGTCGCCGAGCCGGATGGCGTAGAGGCCGGTGATGCCGGTTTGGGTGCGGACGGTGCGCAGCACGCTGTCGGCCGGGAACTCGGTGGAGTTCGGCAGCACCGCGACGAACACCGGCTTGCCGGCGTCCTTGATCTTCTTGGCGAGGGCGTCCGCCTGGTCCTTCGGCAGCTGCGCCTCGGCGCGCGGATCGACGTAGACCGGGCCCTCCTTGAGCGCCTCGGCCACGGCGGCAGGTCCGGTCGCGGCAGCGGCCTGCGGGGCGACCGCGAGGGCGGACGCGGACAGGGCCAACAGGAGACCGGAAAATACGGATATCAGCCTGGTCCTCATACCTATGACGCTACCTGAACAGGACATTCCCTGTGTAAGCCGGACATAAGGACCAGGCGGGAGGCGTGACTACTCGGCCGGTTCCGCGCCCGCGTGCAGCAGGCCGTACGTGAAGGCGTCCTCCAGTGCCTGCCAGGACGCGGCGATGACGTTCGGGGCCACCCCGACCGTGTTCCACTCGCGGTTGCCGTCGGTCGTGGTGACCAGGACCCGGGTGGTGGACTCGGTGCCGTGCGTGCCTTCCAGGATGCGGACCTTGTAGTCGACGAGCTCGAACTTGGCCAGCTGCGGGAAGAACCGCTCCAAGGCCACGCGCAGCGCCCGGTCCAGGGCGTTGACCGGGCCGTTGCCCTCGGCGGTGGCGACGATGCGCTCGCCCCTGGCCCACAGCTTCACCGTGGCCTCGTTGGCGTGCGAGCCGTCCGGGCGGTCCTCGACGATCGCGCGCCAGGACTCGATGCGGAAGAAGCGGCGGGCCCGGCCCTCCGCTTCCGCGCGGAGCAGGAGTTCGAAGGAGGCATCGGCCGCCTCGTACGTGTAGCCCTTCAGCTCGCGTTCCTTGACGCGCTCCACGACCCGGCCGACCAGGGCGCGGTCGTCGCCGAGGTCGACCCCGAGCTCCTTGCCCTTGAGCTCGATGGAGGCCCGGCCGGCCATGTCGGAGACCAGCATCCGCATGGTGTTGCCGACCCGCTCGGGGTCGATGTGCTGGTAGAGGTCGGGGTCGACCTTGATGGCGGAGGCGTGCAGGCCGGCCTTGTGCGCGAAGGCGGAGACGCCGACGTACGGCTGGTGGGTGGAGGGGGTGAGGTTGACGACCTCGGCGATGGCGTGCGAGATCCGGGTCATCTCGGCCAGCGCCCCGTCGGGGAGCACCTTCCGCCCGTACTTGATCTCCAGCGCGGCCACGACGGGGAACAGGTTGGCGTTGCCGACGCGCTCGCCGTAGCCGTTGGCGGTGCACTGCACGTGGGTGGCGCCCGCGTCGACGGCGGCCAGGGTGTTGGCGACCGCGCAGCCGGTGTCGTCCTGGGCGTGGATGCCCAGACGGGCGCCGGTGTCGGCGAGGACGGTGGAGACCACGGCGGTGACCTGGGCGGGGAGCATGCCGCCGTTGGTGTCGCAGAGGATGACCACGTCGGCGCCGGCCTCGTGGGCGGTGCGGACGACCGACTTGGCGTACTCCGGGTTGGCCCGGTAGCCGTCGAAGAAGTGCTCGCAGTCGACGAACACCCGGCGCCCCTGCTCGCGCAGGTAGGAGACGGTGTCCCGGACCATCTCCAGGTTCTCGTCCAGGGTGGTGCGCAGGGCCAGCTCGACGTGCCGGTCGTGGGACTTGGCCACCAGGGTGATCACCGGGGCACCGGATTCCAGGAGGGCCCGCACCTGCGGGTCCTCGGCGGCCGAGCCGCCGGCCCGGCGGGTGGCGCCGAAGGCGACCAGCCGGGCGTGCCGGAAGTCGATCTCGGCGCGGGCGCGGGCGAAGAACTCGGTGTCGCGCGGGTTGGCGCCGGGCCAGCCGCCCTCGATGAATCCGACGCCGAACTCGTCCAGGTGCCGGGCGATCGTCAGCTTGTCGGCCACCGTGAGGTTGATGCCCTCGCGCTGGGCGCCGTCGCGCAGGGTCGTGTCGAAGACATGGAAGCTGTCGTCGAGGCCTGTCGTCGTCGTCATGCTGATCTGACTCCTGTCGGATGAGTGGCTCCGGATGCCCGCCCCGGGGAAAGTCGCCGCCACTTGCCCCCATCATCGCGCGCGGGCGGCTCCCGGCAGGAATGGAGCCGGGATACGAAAAAACCTCTCGCGGGTGCGAGAGGTCTGCGCGCGGGTCTGGGGCACGATGGCCGCCGCCGCGAAGTTCTTCCACGGTTCAGCGGTCACTGCGGACCGGCGCGCTGCTGCCGATAATCACGGTGTGAGCAAGCACGCTCGCAGTGTGCCATACCGTCCACGGGGCGGAGGTCCGATCTCACCATGCGGTCAGCTCGTGCTCAGGTCCGGCTCGCCCCGCCGTCCGGCGCCAGTCCCTCGGTGAGGAACTCCCGTACGTGTTCCAGGATCTCCGCCCGGGAGAGGCCGGGCAGGCCGACGGCCAGCTGGATGCTGAACCCGTCGAGCAGGGCCCGGGTCCGGGCGGCGAAGCGCTCGGCGTCGACCGGGCGGAACTCGCCGCGCGAGATGCCCTCGGCGAGGAGGGCGACCAGGTCGCGGTGCCAGGCGCCTTCGATCGCGGCCTGGCGTTCGCGTTCCTCCGGGCCGGCGTTCTGGGAGCGGTTCCAGACCTCCAGCCAGAGCGTCCAGTGCGGGTCGCGGGCGTACTGGGGCACGTACAGGTCGACGTACGCGGCCAGCCGCTCGCGGACCGGACCGCGGCGGGAGAGCAGGGCCCGCCGTTCGCCGCCGAGGGCGGCCTCGCTCCACTCCAGGGTCTGCAGCAGGAGCTCGTCCTTGCTGCGGAAGTAGTAGAGGAGGTGGCCGCTGCTCATGCCGACCTGGCGGCCCAGACCGGCCATGGTGAGCCCGTCCAGGCCGCGCTCGGCGATCGTGGCCATGGCGGCGACGAGTACGTCCTCGCGCGGCGGCGCGTTCTTCCGCGCGCGTACCCCACCCGCCACCATGGCCACTCTCCTCACACCTTGGGCTGCTGCTGGGTGATGCAGTGGATACCGCCACCCCCGGCGAAAATCGTACGTGCGTCAACCAGTGTCACGGTCCGCTCGGGGAACAGACCGCGGAAGATCTCGGCGGCCTCCTCGTCGCGCGGGTCGTCGAAGGAGCACAGCACCACGCCGTCGTTGCACAGGTAGTGGTTGATGTACGAGTAGTCCACCCACTCGCCGTCCTCTTCCAGCACCGTCGGCGCGGGGATCTCCACGACCTGCAGCTGCCGCCCCCGGGCGTCGGTGGAGGCGCGCAGCAGGGCCGCGATGAACTTGCCGCGCTCGTGGTCCGGGTGGGCCGGGTCGGGCTGGGTGTGGACCATGACCACGCCGGGGCGGGCGAAGGCGGCCACGATGTCGACGTGGCCCTGGGTGCCGTAGGTGCCGTAGTCGCCGGCCAGGCCGTAGGGCAGCCAGATGGCCTTGGTGGTGCCGAGGTGGGCGTGGATCTCCTGCTCGACCTGCTCGCGGGTCCAGCCGGGGTTGCGGCCCTCGCCGAGCTGCACGGTGTCGGTCAGCAGGACGGTGCCCTCGCCGTCGACGTGGATGGCGCCGCCCTCGTTGACCAGCGGGGTGGAGTACGTACGGGTGCCCACCAGGTCCGAGACGTGGCGCGCGACCTTGGAGTCGTGCTCCCAGCGGGCCCACTCCTGGGCGCCCCAGCCGTTGAAGGTCCAGTCCACGGCGGCCAGCTCGCCCTGGGCGTTGGTGACGAAGGTGGGGCCGATGTCGCGCATCCAGGCGTCGTCGAGCTCCCGCTCGACCAGCTCGATCGGGTGCTTGTCGCCGGCGCCGACGACGACACGGGCCCCTTCGGCGTCACCGGGCGAGACGACGAGGGTGACCGGCTCGTACGCGCTGACGGCGCGGGCCACCGAGCCCCAGGCCTGCCGGGCCTCGGCGAGCTCCTCGTCGTTGGTGAAGGTCGGGTTGGGGCTGGGCCAGGCCATCCAGGTGCGCTCGTGGGGAGCCCACTCGGGGGGCATGCGGTATCCGGCGTCGACGGGCTTGTTCATGGCGGTGGTCCTTGCTGGTCTACAGGAAGTACAGGCGGTTGAGGGAGACCGATTCGGCGGCTTCGGAGCGCAGCGGGTCGCCGTCGAGGGTGACGAGTCCGCTGCGCGCGTCGACGTCGACCGCGCCCACCCGGGAGTTGAGGAGGAGGTCCTCGGGGCCGATGCCGCGGGTGCCGCGGACGGCGACCCGGCGGCGGCGGGTCGGCATGGCGTCGGAGCCGAGGCTTGCGGCGGCGGCCGAGACGAAGGCGACGGAGATGTCGGCGGCGGTGGCGCCGTACGAGCCGAACTGGGGGCCGAGCACCAGGGGTTCGCAGGTGTCGGTGGCCGCGTTCGGGTCGCCGGTGACCCCGTACGCCGGGAAGCCGGACTTCAGCACCAGCTGCGGCTTGGCGCCGAAGAACTGCGGGCGCCACAGCACGATGTCGGCGAGCTTGCCGACCTCGATGGAGCCGATCTCGTGGGCCAGGCCGTGGGCGATGGCCGGGTTGATGGTCAGCTTGGCCATGTAGCGGAGCACGCGGGCGTTGTCGTCGCCCTCGCCGTCCCCGGCCATCGGACCGAGCTCGTGCTTCATCTTGGCGGCCATGGCGAAGGTGCGGCGGACGGTCTCGCCGGCCCGGCCCATGCCCTGGGCGTCGGAGGAGGTGATGCCGATCGCGCCCAGGTCGTGCAGCACGTCCTCGGCGCCCATGGTGCCGGCCCGGATCCGGTCGCGGGCCATGGCGGCGTCGCCGGGCAGGTCCGGCTTGAGGTCGTGGACGGAGACGATCATGCCGTAGTGCTCGGCGACCGCGTCCCGGCCGAAGGGCAGGGTGGGGTTGGTGGAGGAGCCGATGACGTTCGGCACGCCCGCCATCTTGAGCACGTTGGGGACGTGTCCGCCGCCGCAGCCCTCGATGTGGAAGGCGTGGATGGTGCGGCCGTCCAGGACCCGCAGGGTGTCCTCGACGGAGAGGCATTCGTTGAGGCCGTCGCTGTGCAGGGCGACCTGGACGTCGTGCTCCTCGGCCACCCGCAGGGCGGTGTCCAGGGCGCGGGTGTGGGCGCCCATGTCCTCGTGGACCTTGAAGCCGGAGGCGCCGCCCTCGGCGAGCGCCTCGACCAGGGGGGCCGCGTCGGAGGAGGAGCCGCGGGCCAGGAAGCCGATGTTCACGGGCCAGGCGTCGAAGGCGTTGAAGGCGTGCTTGAGCGCCCACGGGGAGTTCACGCCGACGCCCCAGACCGGGCCGAACTCCTGGCCGATGACGGTGGTGACACCGGCGGCCAGCGAGGCCTCCATGATCCGCGGGGAGAGCAGGTGGACGTGGGTGTCCACGGCGCCGGCGGTGGCGATCAGGCCCTCGCCGGAGACGATGCTCGTGCCGGTGCCGACGACCACGTCGACCCCGTCGAGGGTGTCGGGGTTGCCGGCCCGGCCGATGGCGTGGATGCGGCCTTCGCGGATGCCGATGGACACCTTGCGGATGCCGAGCACCGCGTCGATCACCAGGACGTTGCTGATGACCACGTCGCACGTGTCGCGGACGGCGGCCGCCTTGAGGTGCAGGCCGTCGCGGGCGGTCTTGCCGAAGCCCGCCAGGAACTCGTCGCCGGGCTTCTGGGCGTCGGACTCGACCCGGACGGTCAGCCCGGAGTCGCCGAGCCGGACCCGGTCGCCGGCCCGGGGGCCGAAGACGGAGGCGTACTCGTGCGGGTCGATGTGGCGGCTGCCGGGGGCGCAGTGGTCGCTGTGCCGGGTCTGCTTGCTCACGGGTTCGTTCCTTCCGCACCCAGGTAGCCGCAGGCCGCGGCCTTGCGGAGGGCTTCTTCCTTGGCGCCGGGGGCGTCCAGCGGGCCGTCGACCAGGCCCGCGAAACCGATGGCGACGCGGTCGCCGCCGATGGCGACCAGGCCCACTTCCGCCTCGCCGAGCGGGTCGAACCGTACGGACGAGCCGGCGGGTACGCACAGGCGCATGCCGTAGGCCGCGGCGCGGTCGAAGTCGAGGCGCGGGTTGGCCTCGAAGAAGTGGAAGTGCGAGGTCACGCTCACCGGGACGGTCGCGGTGTTGCGGACGGTCAGCCGCACCTCGGGCTCGGGGGCCGGGGACTCGGGGCCCGGTACGACGGCGCCCGGGGCGTCGTCGCCCAGCGTGACCGCGTCGCGGATCGGGGTGGAGACCACGGCGAGGCGGGAGCCGTCGTCGAAGACGGCCTCCACGTGCACCTCGGTGACCACGTCGGCGACGCCGGGAAGCACGTCGTCCGCGCCGAGCACGCTGCGGGCCGCCTCGATGGCCTCGGCGAGCCGCCTGCCGTCGCGTGCCGCCTCACAGACGGTGTCCGCGATGAGCGCCGTGGCTTCCGGGACATTGAGTTTCAGGCCCCGGGCACGCCGGGCCCGGGCGAGTTCCGCCGCGCTGAAAAGCAGCAGCCGGTCGCGCTCCGTAGGGGTCAGCCGCACGACGTCCACCTCCCTGGTCTCAAGGTTGAGCGGGTTAGAGCATCACTCTAACTCGTCACTTCCCGGCAAGGAACCATTGACCTGAGACCAGGCATTAGGTCACATTGAATGTCGCTCAAACGAATCCCCCCGCCCGCCACCGTCCTCTGCCAGGGAGCCCCCCATGCCCATAGAACAGCGCGGAGTCGACACCATCCCCGAAGAGGAGCGCACCAGCTCTCCGCGTGACCTCGTCGCGATCCTCCTCGGCTCGAACCTCTGCCTCGGCGTGATCGTCTTCGGCTGGCTGCCGCCCTCCTTCGGCCTGGGCCTGTGGCCCTCGGTGACGGCCATCCTGACCGGCACCGTCGCCGGAATCGCGTTCACCGCGCCGCTCGCCCTCGTCTCCCTGCGCACGGGCACCAATCTGTCCACCTCCAGCGGGGCCCAGTTCGGGGTCCGCGGCCGGCTCGTCGGCTCGGTGGTGGGCCTGCTGCTCTCGCTCGGCTACACCGCGCTCACCCTGTGGATCGGCGGCGACGTGATGGTCGGGGTCCTCTCCCGGCTCACCGGGCTCCCCGACACCGGGGTCTCCCGCGCCCTGATGTACGGCGTCCTGGCCGCGTGTACCGTCGTCGGGGCCGTCTTCGGCTACCGGCTGCTGCTGCGGATGAGCAAGCTGCTCGCCGTCGCCATGCTGGTGCTGCTGGCCGTCGGCGTGTTCGCGTACTCCGGCGACTTCACCACCGCCGCCCCGCCCGACACCCCGTACCTGCTGGGCTCCTTCTGGCCGACCTGGCTGCTCGCCACCGTCGCGGCCGGCCTCAGCGGGCCGGTGGCCTTCATCACCCTGCTCGGGGACTACACCCGCTACATCTCCCCCGCCCGGCACAGCTCCCGCAAGGTCCTCTGGGCCACCTGCGCCGGCCTGATCTTCGGCCTGCTGGTCCCGCAGCTCTTCGGCACGTACACCGCGCTGGCCGCCCGGGCCGGCCTGGACTACGCCGGACCGCTGGTCGAGGCCTCGCCCGTCTGGTACCTGGTGCCGCTGCTGGTGGCCGCGGCCGGCGGTTCGATCGGCAATGCCGGGCTGATGCTGTACTCCATGGGGCTCGACCTCGACGCCATCGTGCCGCGGACCACCCGCACCAGGGCCACCCTGATCGCCGCCGCCGTCGCCACCGGGTTCGTCTTCCTCGGCTCCTTCGCCTGGAGCGCGCAGGCCGCGATGACCTCCTTCGTACTGCTGCTCACCGCGCTCGGCACCCCCTGGGCCGTGATCACTCTGGTCGGCTACGTGCGCTGCCGCGGGGAGTACGACCCGGATGCGCTCCAGGTGTTCAACCGCCGGGCCCGCGGCGGCGTCTACTGGTACAGCGCCGGGTGGAACCTCCGCGCCACCGCCTCCTGGGCGGCGGGTGCGGCGGTGGGCCTGGCCGCCGTGTCGACTCCGCTGTACGAAGGGCCGCTGCTGGCCCTGACCGGCGGGGTGGACTTCAGCTTCGTCCTGTCGGGGCTGGTCGGCGGCCTGGTGTACGCGGCGCTGTCGTTCCGGGCCGCACCGGTGCGGAACGTCGCCATGGCCATGGACTGAGGACGCACAACGGGGAGGCGCCGTGGAAGAGCTGGCCTATGTGATGGGCAAGGTCGTCAAGGGGGTCGCGGGCCTCGCGTACGCCTTCGGCGACACCCTCGTGGGCCTCGGCCCCGAGGGCAAGGACAAGCGCAAGGGGACCGACGGCGAGGACGGGGCCGAGGAGAAGGCCGACCGCTGACCGCCGCGGCCCGACGGCCGCCGCCGTACACGGGAAGGGCCCCTGCCGGAGCAGGGGCCCTTTGCCGTACGTCGGGAGTGCGGAGCGACTAGCCGAGCGGGTGCATCCAGCCGTGGTTGTCGGCGGCCTGCCCGGTCTGCAGGTCCAGCAGCGCCTTGCGGAGCTTCATGGTGACCTCGCCGGGCTCGCCGTTGCCCTGGGTCCAGTTGGCGCGCTGGGACTTGACCGAGCCGACCGGGGTGATGACGGCGGCGGTGCCGCAGGCGAACACCTCGGTGAGGGTGCCGTTCTCGTTGTCCCGCTTCCAGTCCTCGGTGGTGATGCGGCCCTCCTCGGCGGTGTAGCCGAGGTCGCGGGCGATGGTGAGGAGCGAGTCGCGGGTGATGCCCGGGAGGAGCGAGCCGGTGAGCTCGGGCGTCACGATCCGCTGCGTTCCATCCTCCTGGCCGTACACGAAGTACAGGTTCATACCGCCCATTTCCTCGATCCAGCGGTGCTCGACGGCGTCCAGCCAGACCACCTGGTCGCAGCCGTGCGCGGCCGCCTCGGCCTGGGCGACCAGGGAGGCCGCGTAGTTGCCGCCGGTCTTGGCCGCGCCGGTGCCGCCCTTGACCGCGCGGACGTACTCCTCGGAGAGCCACACCGAGACGGGCTTGACGCCGCCGGGGAAGTAGGCGCCGGCGGGCGAGGCGATGACCATGAAGAGGAACTCGTTGGCCGGGCGCACGCCGAGGCCGACCTCGGAGGCGAACATGAACGGCCGCAGGTAGAGCGAGGCTTCACCGGAGTCGGGCACCCACGCGCGGTCCTGCTGGATGAGCGCGTCGCAGGCGGCGATGAACAGGTCGGTGGGCAGCTCCGGCATGGCCATGCGGCGGGCGGAGGCCTGGAACCGCTCGGCGTTGGCCTGCGGGCGGAAGGTGGCGACGGTGCCGTCGGGCTGCTTGTACGCCTTGAGGCCCTCGAAGATCGTCTGCGCGTAGTGCAGCGTCATGTTGGCCGGGTCGATCGACAGCGGCGCGTACGGGACCAGCTCCGCGTCGTGCCAGCCGCGTCCCTCGGTCCACTTGACGGTCACCATGTGGTCGGTGAAGTGGCGGCCGAATCCGGGGCTGGCCAGGATCGCCTCGCGCTCCGCGTCGGACAGCGGGTTCGAGGAGGGCTTGAGCTCGATCGTGGGCGTCGTCATGAGTGCTTGTCCTTCACCGGTTGTGTATGGCGGACCGCGCTCACGGCGTACTAGGACGTCCGAGCTTCCCCGTATTCCGCGGCCTCGCGTTCGATTATCGCGCGCGGGGTGGCTCCGGAGAAACGGGGCGATGCGGCCCAGGGGAGATGGTGGCACCCGGGGCCGCACAGGAAAAGCCGCCGGGTCCAGGGAAAGCGGCCCGGCGGCTTCTTGACTCTGGTGGAGCTGAGCTGCGCCGGGTCAGCCGGCTACTCGCGCGGCGAGGGCGTCGCCGATCCGGTCGGTGGACCGGAAGGTTCCGTCGCGCTCGGCGAGGTCGGCCGAGACGGCGTCCTCGATGCGGGCGGCCTGGGCGTCGTAGCCGAGGTGGCGCAGCAGGAGGGCGACGGAGAGGATGGTGGCGGTCGGGTCGGCCTTGCCGGTGCCCGCGATGTCCGGGGCGGAGCCGTGGACCGGCTCGAACATGGACGGGAAGGCGCCGGTCGGGTTGATGTTCCCGGAGGCGGCCAGGCCGATTCCGCCGGTCACGGCGGCGGCCAGGTCGGTGAGGATGTCACCGAAGAGGTTGTCCGTGACGATGACGTCGAACCGCTCGGGCTGGGTGACGAAGAAGATCGTCGCGGCGTCGACGTGCAGGTAGTCGGTGGTGACCTCGGGGTACTCCTGGCCGACCCGGTCGAAGATGTTCTTCCACAGGTGGCCGGCGTAGACCAGCACGTTGTTCTTGTGGACCAGCGTCAGCTTCTTGCGGGGGCGGGAGTTGGCCCGCTCGTACGCGTCGCGGACGACCCGCTCCACACCGTAGGCGGTGTTCACGCTCACCTCGGTGGCCACCTCGGCGGGCGTGCCCGTGCGCAGCGAGCCGCCGTTGCCGGTGTACGGGCCTTCGGTGCCCTCGCGGACGACCACGAAGTCGATGTCGGGCCGGCCGGCCAGCGGGGTGGCGGTGTTCGGGAACAGCTTCGACGGCCGCAGGTTGATGAAGTGGTCGAAGGCGAAGCGGAGCTTCAGCAGCAGGCCGCGCTCCAGCACGCCCGACGGGACCGAGGGGTCGCCGATGGCGCCCAGCAGGATCGCGTCGTGGTGCTTGAGGGCCTCCAGCTCCGCGTCCGGGAGGGTCTCGCCGGTGCGGTGCCAGCGCTGGGCGCCGAGGTCGTATTCCTTGGTCTCCAGCTTCACATCCTGGGGCAGGACCGCGGTAAGGACCTTGAGGCCCTGAGCCACGACTTCCTGGCCGATGCCATCACCGGGGATCACTGCGAGATTGATGCTGGTCGACATGTCGGCACCGTACTCCTCGTCCAGCCTTCGGTCATGTTGCGTCCACCATCTGGACGCAACATGACGCGGACGGGACGTCCTGCTCGGGGCCGGTCAGGGCCCGGCCGACGTCTGCTGGGGCCCTGGTCGGGGCCTGCTCAGTGGCCGGTGGCGCCGCCGTTGTCGCGGCGGTCCAGGGCCCGCTGCAGCGCGGCGGCAGCGTTCCTGCGGTCCGCGTCGGCCGTGGAGGAGTGGCGGACGCGGCGGGCGGCGGGGCGGGAGGTGGTGGTGTGCATGGTGATCGACTCCTTGAGATCGCGGCGTGGCGGGGCCACGGATGAGGGGTTCCTTCAAGGCGCCGGAGGGGCGGGGAGCGCATCGCCGCAGGGATTGCCTGCTCGGGGCGCGCGCTCTCGACCGCATTCGCCGGATCGGCGAGACGTTCGGCTTCTACAAAGCTAGGACAGGTCAGGCTGTATGTCTCGGCAATTACTCGGACTTCCTACTATCTGAGACGGGTATATCCGGACGATGCCGGAACGGTGCCCGGACGATGCGCTCACCCCGTGCGGCGGCTCAGGCGGCCGGCCGGTGCCGCTGGGCCCGGAGCTCGCGGATCAGCGCCTGCACCGAGAGGGTTCCGGCCTGTTCGCGGGTGGTGACGTAGCCCACCGAGCGGGTCGGGCGCTCCGGTCCGAGATCGGTGATCTCCACCGCGTCCCCTGCTCCGCGCAGGGACAGGGCCGGCATGATCGCCATACCGAGCCCGCGCTCCACCATGGTGAGCACCATGCCGTCGTCCTCCGCCTGCACGGTGGCCCGCGGGATCCAGTCCTGCCGCCGCCACCAGGCACGGGTGTAGGAGCCGCAGTTCTCGTTCCAGTCCAGCAGCGGCAGGGCCCGCGGGTCGGGATGGCCCGCGGGGTGGACCAAGGAGTACGGCTCCTCGAGCAGCTCCCCCCGCAACAGCCCGGCCGGGACGGCGTCGGAGCCGCCCAGCGTGGCGATGCCCAGGTCGGCCCGGCCCGCGGCGACCTCCCCGGCCGTGCCGGCCCCCAGTTCCCGGACCACCCTTACCTCGGGCCGCAGGCCGGGGTGGCGGGCGGTGAGCCGCTCCAGGGCGGGCGGCAGCAGGTGCAGGGCCGCGCTGCGGAAGGCGGCGATGCGCAGGGTGCCCTCCAGGGGCCCGCCGGCCGTCGGCCCGCCGGCTGCGGCCGCGCCCCGCACTTCCGCGCCGAGGACCTCGTACAGCCGGAGGATGCGGCGGGCGTGGGCGACGGCCCGCTCCCCCGCCGGGGTGGGGCGGGCCCCGGAGCGGCCCCGCTCGAAGAGCACCGCGCCGAGCTTGGCCTCGCTGCCGCGCACGGAGTGCGACACGGCGGACTGGGTGAGGCCGAGCGGCCCGGCGGCCGCGGAGAACCCGCCGGTGTCGGCGACGGCCACCAGGACGCGCAGTTCCTGCGGAGCGAGCTCGGTCGTGCTGTCTGCCACGGGGGTCCCCACCTCGGTGTATGAGCGCCGCTCATGGATGCGCGGCTTCCATGAGCGCAACCCTCTGCCCGGCCCCGGGATTCCTTCCTACCGTCATCGCCATGACCACGCAGACCGGCTACGCCGTCCACCAGATCGCCCGTCCCACCGGCTTCCCCACCGCCGCCGAGTTCACCCTCGCCGAGACCCCCGTCCCCTCCCCCGCGCCCGGCACCGCCCTGGTGGAGAACCTGCTGCTGTCGGTGGACCCGTACCACCGCGGCCTGATGGACGGCGGCGAGGGCGGTTTCGAGCTGCACACCCCGCTGGAGGGCCGCGCGGTGGGCCGGGTGATCGCATCCCGCGACCCCGGGCTGGCCGAGGGCGACCTGGTCTTCCACCGGGCCGGCTGGCGCACCCACGCCCTGGTCACCGCGGGCGTGGACGGCACCCGCAGGATCCGCCCGTACGAGGGGGTGCCGCTGGAGGCCCACCTGTCCATCCTGGGCGGCACCGGCCTGACGGCGTACGCCGCGCTCACCCGTACGGCCGGACTGCGGGAGGGCGAGGACGTGTACGTGTCCGCCGCGGCGGGCGGGGTCGGCACCGCCACCCTGCACATCGCCCGGCTGCTGGGCGCCCGCCGGGTCGTGGGCAGCGCCGGCTCGGCCGCGAAGGTCCGCCACCTGACCGAGGAGCTGGGCTTCGACGCGGCCTTCGACTACCACGACGGGCCGATCGGCGAGCTCCTCGCCGCGGCCGCGCCGGACGGGATCGACGTGTACGTGGACAACGTCGGCGGGGAGCACCTGGCGGGCGCGATCGACGTGCTCCGCGAGTACGGGCGGATCGCCTGGGTCGGCGCGATCTCGACGTACAACGGGGACCGTTCGCCGGCCGCGCCCCGCAATCTCTTCGAGGTCGTACACAAGTCCCTCCGCCTGGAAGGGGTATTGGTTCGCAATCACACCAATCTGCAGGAGGAGCTGGAGGAGTTCCTCGTCCCGCACCTGCGCAGCGGGCTGGTGGGCACCGACACCACCGTTGTCCAGGGCATCGAGCACACGGTGGACGCCTTCCTGGACATGCTGCGGGGCGGAAACACCGGCAAGATGCTGGTCCGGCCGGTGGGTTGATTCCGGCCACCCGGAAGTTCACCGAACTCTTACCGCACGGCTGTAGACCTTTGACGCCCGCGGCACCACCCTTGCCGTCGATGTGCCGCAGTGGCACCGGAGTGGGAGGCGAGGGGCCAGTGACACCGATCAGCCGCAGAGGGTTCGTGGGAATCGGAGCGGGTCTCGTGGCGGGAGCGACCCTGGCCCCCGGCGCGACGGCCGAGGCCGGAACCCCGTCCGCGGCGGCCGCGGCGGCGGCCGGCACGATCACCGACGTCAAGCACGTGGTGATCCTGATGCAGGAGAACCGCAGCTTCGACCACTACTTCGGCCGGCTGAAGGGCGTCCGCGGGTTCGGCGACCGGGCGGCCGGCAACCTCCCCGGCGGCTGGGGCATGTTCAACCAGCCGAACTGGGGCGGCCGCCAGTACCCGTGGAAGCTGTCCGCCACCCCGCCGGCGGGCGGCGCGGACGGCGAGACCCTCGCCCAGTGCACCGGCGACCTGCCGCACAGCTGGACCTCGCAGCACGCGGCCTGGAACAAGGGCCGGATGGACAACTGGGTGACCGGCGTCGGCAACACCCGCACCCTCGGCTACCTGGACCGGTCCGACATCCCCTTCCACTACGCGCTGGCCGACCACTACACCGTCTGCGACGCGTACTTCTGCTCGGCGCTCTCCGCCACCGGCCCCAACCGCACCTTCCTGTGGAGCGGCAAGATCGACGCCTCCAGCAAGGACGGCGGCGACGAGTCCGGGCTGACCTGGGAGACGTACGCGGAGGCCCTGGAGCGCGCCGGCATCTCGTGGCGGGTCTACCAGAACGCCCAGGACAACTACGGGGACAACGGTCTGGCCTACTTCAAGAAGTTCACGGACGCCGCGCCCGGCACCCCCTGGCACGACAAGGGCATGTCCTCGGTGCCCCGGGTCACCGGATCCACCCCGGACGACATCGCCGCCGCCATCCGGGCGGACGTGGTGGCGGGCACCCTCCCCCAGGTGTCCTGGGTGGTGGCCAACGAAGCGTTTTCCGAGCACCCGTACGCCCCTCCGGGTGACGGCGCGCACTTCGTCGACCTGGTCTACCGGGCGCTCGCCGCGAACCCCGAGGTCTTCGACTCCACCGTCCTGTTCCTCAACTACGACGAGAACGACGGCTTCTTCGACCACGTCCCGCCGCCGGTGGCCCCGCCCGGCACCCCCGGCGAGTACCTGGACGGCATTCCGGTCGGCCTCGGCTTCCGGGTGCCGATGCTGGTCATGTCCCCGTGGACCCGCGGCGGCTGGGTCAGCTCGGAGGTCTTCGACCACACCTCGGTGCTCCGCTTCATGGAAACCTGGTCCACCGCCCTGGGCAAGCCGGCCGCCTGCCCCAACATCTCCGCGTGGCGCCGCAAGGTGGTGGGCGACCTGACCGGGGTCTTCGATTTCGCCAACCCCGTCTACGGCCTCCCGGCGAACCTGCCTTCCACGGCCAAGGTCATCGGACAGGGCACCTGTGCCCCGCTCCCGAACCCGGTCCCGCAGAACAACGCGCTGCCCGCCCAGGAGGCCGGAAACCGCCCGGCCCGCGCCCTGCCCTACCAGGTCAACGGCAACCTGGACCGGCTGGAGTTCGGCGCCGCGGGCAAGATCGTGGCCTGGTTCTCGATGACCAACCAGGGCGCCCAGGCCACCCGCCCGGCCCACTTCTCCATCCACCCGCACCAGCACCGCGACACCGCGGCCTGGCAGTACACGGTGGATCCCGGCGGCACCGCCTCCGACCACTTCCACATCGGCCTCGGGCACGGCTCGGGCAAGTACGACATCTCCATGCACGGCCCGAACCGCTTCCTGCGCCGCTTCATCGGGGACGCGACGAAGCCGGGCAAGTCCCTGGAGGTGGCCGCCCGCTTCGCGGTGGAGCCCGGCACCGGCAAGCAGGCGATCTACTTCAAGCTCACCAACACCTCGGCCGCACCGGTCACCTTCACCATCCGCTCGAACGCCTACCGCACGGACGGTCCCTGGACCTACACCGTGCCGGCGAACTCCTCCCGCGAGGACTTCTTCAACGCCGTGGCGTACAACAACGGCTGGTACGACTTCACGATCCTGGCCGGCTCCGACGGCCCCTGGTCCCGCCGCTACACGGGCCACATCGAAACGGGGGCGCCCAGCATCACCGGGTCCTAGCCGGGCCGGGTCCGGGCGGCGTCGGCGTCGGCGTCGGCGTCGGCGTGGACCACGGCCTCCGGCCGAGGCCGGCTCGGGCCGGGCCGGGGCTCAGCCGAAGCAGACCCGGCCCCCCTCGGCCGGGCTGCCCGGCGTCAGACAGAACCGGGCGCCGGCGGGCCCCTTGGCCGCCGGCGTCATCGGGGTCGCCAGGTACCGGCCGAGGTCCCGGTCCGTCACCCGGAGCTCCTCGGGCGCCGGGCTGCCCGGTACGGACACCTCGACGCGGTCCCCCGCCTTGAGGCCCGATGCCCGCACCCACACGGCCTGGCACATCTCACCGTGGCGGAGCTCCAGTTGCCTCCCGCCGGGTGCGGTTCCGGTCAGGACGGTGGTCACCATGCCCGCGCCCCCGCACCCCATGCGCAACGGGTCCTTGCCCGCACAGCCCGCCGCCGCGCATCCGGGATTGCGTACGGGCTTCTCCGACTCCGCGGCCGGGGATGCCTGCGGCCCGGAGCCCCGGAGCAGGGCCGGGCCCGTGGACGCCGCAGCCGCCGCCAGCAGCGTGACGCACAGCGCCCCGACCACCACGGCGGCCCTCCGCCGGCACGGCGCGGCAGGCTCGACGCCGGACACCGGCCCGGACGCGGGTCCGGACGCCGATCCGGACGCCGGTCCGGATGTGGACACGGATACGGAGTCGGGTACGGAGACGGGCGCGGACGCGGGCCGGCCCCTGCCGCTCCAGGCCGCGTCGGCGAGCTCCCAGAGGGCGAGCAGGCGGGCGGGGTGCTCGGCCGCGACCGCGCACAGCGCCTCGACCGCCTGCCGGGGCGGGGGCTGCTTGCCGTTGAGGTACCGCTCCCAGGACGACTTGCTGTACGGTGTGCGCCGGCCGAGGGCCGCGAGACTCAGCCCCGTCCGCTCGCGCAGCCGCCTCATCTCGGCTGCGAGCTGCCCACACTCCGTGGACGTCCTCACCTGCGGAGCTCCCCCCAGGTCTTCGGTCCGACGATGCCGTCCGCGATCAGTCCGCGCGCCGCCTGGAACCGCGTCGCGGCGTCCTTGGTGGTCTGGCTGTACAGCCCGTCCGTCGCACCCGGGTCGAAGCCGTGCTCACGCAGCAGGCACTGGACCTCGACGACGTCGAAACCGGTGCTGTTGATGTCGAGCAGGATCTCGCGGTTCGTGCTGTGCCCCGCGCGCAGCCGCCCGCTCTCGCGCCGGACGTCGCAGTCGTACGCCACCCCGCGCCGGTAGCCGGACTTGCCCGGGTCCGCGGCCGCCTTCTCGTCGTCGGCCCACGCGCCGCCGGTCAGCAGGCCCGCGGTGAAGGCCAGGACCACGGCGGCGACGATTCCGGCGACGCATCCGCGCAGGGAGACCGTCCGCGCGGCCGGCGGCGGCCCCGCCGCGACCACGTGCGGGTCCTCCTCCGGCTCCCCGCCGGCCGGTTCCCCGCTGCCCGGTTCCCCGCTGCCCGGCTCCCCGCTGCCCGGCTCCGCGGCGGCCGCCACCGCACCGGCCGTCCTGCCGGGAGCGTCCCGCCGCGCCTGGACGGCGACGTCGTGCAGCACCACCAGGCGCGTCGGCTCCAGCCCGCACACCTGCGCCAGCTCCTCGACGGCCTCACGGGGCACCGGCTGCTTGCCGTTGAGGTACCTCTCCCACGAGGAACGGCTGTAGCCGGTCTTCCCCGCGAGCGCGGCCAGGCTCAGGCCGCTGTGGTCCTTCATCCGCCGCAGCTCCGCGATGAGCCGCCGTTCCCGCCCGTCGAGTGCGGCGGGCAGTTCCTTCCAACGCGCCACTGTTCATCCCCCTCGGTCCGGGCACCAGCATCGGGCCACCACCCCCGGGCGCGCAGCCGGTTGGCCGGCTTGGCCCGATCCCGGCTCGCCGCCGACGTCCCACGAAAGCATCCCGGCCGGGGACGTCCCAGCAGGTCAGGGCGTGGGACGTCCCACGCTGACCCCGTCGGGCGACATCGCTGGACGCCGCCGAGGTTGGCGCAGGAAAGTCGCTCCCAACGCCGGGCCCGACGCCCGGTCGGCCACGGAGGGAACGCGTTTCATGAACCTTCGCAAGCAGTGTCAGGTCGGCCTCGACACCTGGCGCTCCGAGCTGCGCTCCGGCGTGTGGTGGCAGTCCGGTCCTGACGTGACCTGACCTGCATGGGCCAAGCCGGCGGCGCGCGGGGGAAGCGCGACAGGTGTCCGCCGGCCAACGGGGGAAGACAGTGGCCCGGCCTCCCGCCAGGAGGCCGGGCCACTGAGACCGAATCGGAGGGCACGGGGGAACGGGGGAACGGACCCTCCGAGCAGGGCCGTGAGGTCCGGACGGCATCCCGCCGCCCGGACCTCACGTCTTTCGGCGCAGGAGCCCCTAGAGCACGTCCCCGTTGCGCCAGTCGAACCACAGCGGCTCGGCGGGGTCGGGTACGGCCATGCCGTCGGGCACCCACAGATAGGCGTCCCCTTCCTCCTCGGGCAGCCGTACGGGCCCCTGCGGCCCCAGCGTCCCGATCCGGCCGCCCCACACGGCCCAGCCCCGGCTGCGGTACAGCAGCTCCCCGTCGTCCGAGGCGGACAGCGCCCCGAGCACGTAGGCCCTCGCGATCACGTCCTCCAGCGCGGCCATGACCCGGCCGCCGTGGCCCTGCCGCCGCCGGTCGCCCCGTACGGCCACGGCCTCGACGTACCCGGTCCGCAACGCCCGCCCCCGGTGGACGATCCGCCGCTGCACGACACTGCCGTGCGCGACGAGCTCGCCGCCCTCGTAGAGCAGGGCGTGCATCCCGCCGAGCCCGTGCTCGAAGTCCTCGTCGGAGAAATCCCCGTCGAAGGCCGCATCGAGCAGCGCCCGGACCTCCTTCAGCGTGTCGGGGCCCAGCTGCGAGGTGTGGGCCAGGTGCGTTCGCGTATCGGTCATCGAAACAGTGTCCCTCCGCCGGGAATCGGCCGGTGGGTATCTGGTCAGGTCCAGACCTGTTGGGCAGACTCGGCGCCATGTCGACCACCACCCCGCAGTGGACGCCCACCCACGGCGATCCCTACCGTCCCGTCGCCTACCGTCCCGCCCGGATGCCCACCGCCGAATCCCTCGCCCGGGCCGCCGAGTTGCGGGAGCGGATGGACGGGCGGCGTACCGTGCGGCACTTCTCCGGCGACCCGGTGCCCGAGCAGGCGGTCCGGGACGCGATCGCGTGTGCCGCGACCGCACCGTCCGGGGCGCATCAGCAGCCGTGGACCTTCGTACTGGTCAAGGATCCGGGGGTGCGCGCGCAGATCCGGGCGGCGGCCGAGCAGGAGGAGGAGATCTCCTACGACGGGCGGCTCGGTGACGAGTGGCTCGCCGCCCTGCGGCCCCTGGGCACGGACGCGGTGAAGACGCACCTCACCGATGCGCCCGCGCTGATCGTGGTCTTCCAGCAGCGGTACTGGCTGGGCCCGGACGGCACCAAGCGCAAGCACTACTACGTGGACGAGTCGGTCGGCATCGCGGTCGGCATGCTGCTGTCCGCCCTGCACCTGTCCGGACTCGCCGCCCTGGTCCACACCCCGAGCCCGATGCGGTTCCTCGGCCACGTCCTGAACCGCCCGGAGAACGAGAAGGCCTTCGCCGTGATCCCGGTGGGCTACCCGGCGGAGGACTGCCAGGTGCCCGACCTGGTCCGGAAGTCCCTCGACCAGGTCCTCGTCGAGTTCTGAGGGCGCAGAAATGGAAACCGCCCCCGCTCCGGAATTGGGGGTACCGGGGCGGGGGCGGGGTTCACAGGGGGCCGGGATCAGCCCATGTGGGGGTAGCCGTACTCGGTCGGCGGGACCAGGGTCTCCTTGATGGAGCGGGTCGAGGTCCAGCGGAGCAGGTTCGACGCGGCACCGGCCTTGTCGTTGGTGCCGGAGGCGCGGCCGCCGCCGAAGGGCTGCTGGCCGACGACGGCGCCGGTCGACTTGTCGTTGATGTAGAAGTTGCCCGCGGCGAAGCGGAGCTTCTCCATCGCGTCCGCGGCCGCGTAGCGGTCGGCGGCGATGACCGAGCCGGTCAGGGCGTAGGCGGACACCGATTCCATCTGGGCCAGCATCGCGTCGAAGTCGGCGTCCTCGTAGACGTACACGGCGAGGATCGGGCCGAAGTACTCGGTCGTGAAGACCTCGTTCTCCGGGTCGGTGCACTGGATGACGGTCGGGCGGACGAAGTAGCCCTCCGAGTCGTCGTACGTGCCGCCGGCGACGATGGTGCAGGTCGGGTCGGCCTTCGCGCGGTCGATCGCGGCCTTGTTCTTCGCGAAGGAGCGCTCGTCGATGACCGCGCCGATGAAGTTCGTCAGGTCGGTGACGGGGCCCATGGTGATGCCGTCGACCTCGGCCGCGAACTGCTCCTTGAAGCCGTCGTTCCAGATGGAGGCCGGAACGTAGGCGCGGGAGGAGGCCGAGCACTTCTGGCCCTGGAACTCGAAGGAGCCGCGGGTCAGGGCGGTCTTGAGGATCGCGCGGTCCGCGGACGGGTGCGCGACGACGAAGTCCTTGCCGCCGGTCTCGCCGACCAGGCGCGGGTAGGACTTGTACTTCTCGATGTTGTTGCCGACGGTCTTCCACAGGTACTGGAAGGTCTTCGTCGAGCCGGTGAAGTGGATGCCGGCCAGCTCCGGGTGCTCCAGGGCGACCTCGGAGACCGCGATGCCGTCGCCGGTCACCAGGTTGATGACGCCCTTGGGGAGGCCCGCCTCTTCGAGGAGCTCCATGAGCAGGACCGCGGCGTGGGTCTGCGTCGGGGACGGCTTCCACACGACCACGTTGCCCATCAGGGCCGGGGCGGTCGGCAGGTTGCCCGCGATGGCCGTGAAGTTGAACGGCGTGATCGCGTAGACGAAGCCCTCCAGCGGGCGGTGGTCGCTGCGGTTCCACACGCCGGCGGAGTTCGCGATCGGCTGCTCGGCCAGGATCTGCCGGGCGAAGTGCACGTTGAAGCGCCAGAAGTCGACGAGCTCGCACGGGGTGTCGATCTCGGCCTGCTGCGCGGTCTTCGACTGGCCCAGCATGGTGGAGGCGGCCAGCTTCTCGCGCCACGGGCCGGCCAGCAGCTCGGCGGCGCGCAGGATGATCGCGGCGCGGTCGTCGAAGGAGGTCGCGCGCCAGGCCGGGGCGGCGGCCAGGGCCGCGTTGATCGCGTCCCGGGCGTCGTCCTGGGTGGCGTTGGCGTAGGTGCCGAGGACCGACTTGTGGTCGTGCGGCTGGACGACGTCGAAGCGCTCGCCGCCGCCCATCCGCTTGACGCCACCGATGGTCATCGGGAGGTCGACGGGGTTCTCGGCCAGCTGCTTGAGCTGGGCCTCCAGCCGGGCGCGCTCCGGGCTGCCGGGGGCGTACGACTGGACCGGCTCGTTGACCGGCGCGGGGACCTGGGTCACAGCGTCCATGGGTCTGGTAACTCCTTAGACCTAGTTCTTGGTGATCATCGAGCGGACGAAGAAGAGCAGGTTGGCCGGCTTCTCCGCCAGGCGGCGCATGAAGTATCCGTACCAGTCCGTCCCGTACGCCGTGTAGACGCGCATGCGGTGGCCCTCGGCGGCCAGCCGCAGGTGCTCCTCGCTGCGGATGCCGTACAGCATCTGGAATTCGTACTCATCCAGTTTGCGCCCGGCCTTGCGGGCGAGCTCCTGGGTGATGGCGATCAGGCGCGGGTCGTGGGACCCGATCATCGGGTATCCGCGGCCCTCCATCAGGATCTTCAGGATCCGGACGTAGGCCTTGTCGATCTCCGCCTTGTCCTGGTACGCGACCTCGGCGGGCTCCTTGTAGGCGCCCTTGACGATCCGGACCCGGCTGCCGGCGGCGGCCAGGCGGTGGGCGTCGGCCTCGGTGCGGAAGAGGTAGGCCTGGATGACGCATCCGGTCTGCGGGAAGTCCTTCCGCAGCTCCTCGTGGATGGCGAACATCGAGTCGAGGGTGGTGTGGTCCTCGGCGTCCAGGGTGACGGTGGTGCCGATGGCGGCGGCGGCCTCGACGACCGGGCGGACGTTGGCGAGGGCCAGCTCGTGGCCGCCTTCCAGCGCCTGGCCGAACATGGACAGCTTGACCGACATCTCGGCCTTGGTGCCCAGGCCCAGGTCCTTCAGGCGCTCGATGAGCTCCAGGTAGGCGTCGCGGGCGGCGTGGGACTGCTCCACGGTGGTGATGTCCTCGCCCACCACGTCGAGCGTGACCTCGAGGCCCTTGTCCGTGAGGTCGCTGACGATCGGAATCACCTGGTCGACCGTCTCACCGGGGATGAACCGGTTCACCACGGGCTTGGTCACCGGGGCGGCAGAGACGATTCGGCGCATCTTGTCGCTGCGCGAAGCGGCGAGGATCGCGGGACCCAGCACGGGGCACCTCCAACGGGTGGCAGAAAGCTAAGTAAAACCACCGTGAAACCTAAGGATCGATTTGATCCTCTGCCATCGACAGCTGTCACGCATCCGTGGCCCCGATCTCATACATATGTCTGAGGAGCGCCGATCAGGGTGGGAGAATGTGGCCGTGAAGGGCGATTACCAGGACCTGGTGGACGAGATCTCGGCGCTGCTGGGCGCCCCGGCGACGCTGGAGAACCGGGACTTCCGCCTGATCGCCTTCGGCGCCCACGACAGCGACGACGACCTGGCGATGGACCCGGTCCGCACCCGGTCGATCCTCACCCGGCAGTCCACGGCAGCCGTGCGGTCCTGGTTCGAGGGCTTCGGGATCGCGCGGGCGACCGGGCCGGTCCGGATCCCGGCGGCCCCGGAGGCGGGGGTGAACCGGGGGCGGATCTGCCTGCCGGTGCGGTACCGCGGGATCGTGCACGGGTACGTGTGGCTGCTCGACGCCGAGCCCGGCCCGGACCCGGCGCAGCTGGCCGCCGCGATGGAGGTGGCCGAGCGGATCGGGGTGCTGCTGGCCGAGGAGGCGAAGGCCGGGGCGGACCTGTCCCGGGAGTTCCGGGCGGTGCTGACCGCGGGGCGCGGCTGGCAGCGGGACATGGCGGTCGGTGCGCTGAGGGCGGCCCTGGGGCCGGGCTCGGACGGGCTGCACGCGCTGGTGTGCGTGGCCCCCTGGACCGGGGAGATCCCGGGGTCCGTACCGGGCGCTGCGGCGGTGTGCGCGGCCCCCTTGCGGGCGGCCGAGGCAGGGGCCTGGAGCGGCGACGGGTCCGGGGACGGGTCCGGCGATGCCCTGCCGGGCGGCGCGGGCGGAGGCGCGGGCGGGAGCGGGGACCGCGCGGCCGGCGGCCAGGCGCTGGCGGTGCTGGTCCGGCTGCGTTCGGCGGACGTCCTCGCCCCGGCGGTGAACGCGGCCACCCGGCTGCTGCCCCGGGCGGGCGGGCCCACCGGATCCACCGTGCCCGCCGGATCAGCCGGGTCCGCCGGATCCGCGGCATCCACCGCAACCGCGACGTCCACCGCAGCGATCGCGTCCGCCGGTACGCCGGCCCGCGCGGCCGGAGTCGGCGAGCCCGTCCGGGGTTTCGCCGGGCTGCCCGAGGCCTGGTCGCAGGCGACGGCCGCGGCACGCGCCGCCCTGGCACAGCCCCGGCTCGGCCCGGTGGCCGAGTGGGCGCGCATCGGCCCGTACCGGATGCTGGCGGCACTGTCCGCGGACCCGGCCCACGACCCCGCGACGCGCGCCCTGCTCAGTCCGGCCAATCCGGAACTGGCCCGCACGGCCGAGGTGTTCCTGGACTGCGCCGGCCAGGCGGGCCGGGCGGCCGCCGCGCTGGGCATCCACCGGCAGACGCTCTACTACCGGCTCTCCCGGGTGGAGCAGCTGACCGGACTCGACCTGGACGAGGGCGAGGACCGGCTCCTGCTGCACATGGCCCTGAAGGCGGCCCGGCTGCGCGGCTGAGGGCGGGCGAACCGCTCGTCGGCAGGGTCACCGTAACGAAGCGTCATGAAGCGACGTGAAGCCTCATGAAGTGACGGGCTGCGGCCGCTCACCGCCGCCCCGCCGGGCCGCGATCAGGGCGAGCACCCCCAGCACGATCAGTGCGGGCGCTCCGGAAAGCGGGTTGAGCACCATCAGCGGCACGCCGATGGCGAGCAGGTACCAGCCCAGCTGGGCGGGCAGCCGGCCGGTGTCGCGGACGATGCGCCCGCTCAGGGTGCCCAGGGCGACGAGGCCGAATCCGGCGAGGAAGAACCACATCTCGAGCTCGCGCCGCGCGTCCCCGGTGGCGGCGTTCCAGAACCCGTCGCGAGCCAGGTCGCCGAAGGTGCGGTTGCCGATCAGGGCCACTGCGAAGTGCAGTACGGCCAGCCAGGTCACCAGTCGGGGGATCCATCGAATCACGGTCAACCACCTCGGTCCTCAAGGCCCTTGGGCTTCCATACACCCTTGTACGGAGTCACCGTACAGTACTGTACGGACATGGCAAGGAGGCAGCTCACACCCCAGGACTGGTCGATCGCGGCGCTGCGGGCGATGGCGCGCGGCGGAGTCGCCGCCGTTTCGGTCAACGCGCTCGCGGGCGAGCTGGCGGCGACCCGCGGCAGCTTCTACTGGCACTTCAAGGACCGGGACGCGCTGCTGACGGCCGCGCTGGAGATGTGGGAGCAGGACGACACCCACGCCCTGATCCGGGAGCTGGGCGACATCGCCGACCCCCGGCAGCGGCTGACGGCCCTGCTCGCCGCCGCGCTGGGGCAGGAGGGCATCAGCGGCCTGGAGCCGGCGATCGTGGCCCACGCCGATCACCCCGCGGTCGCCCCGGTCCTGCGCCGGGTCACCGAGCGTCGGATCGGCTATCTCACCGACCTCTACGCCGACTTGGGCCTGGAGGCCGCCGCGGCCCGCCGGCAGGCGGTCGTCGCGTACGCCGCCTACCTCGGGTGGGTCGAGCTGCGCCGGTCGGCCGGCGACCTCGTCCCGGAGGTCGCGGCCACCGGTCCCGCGGCCGAAGCCGCGCTGGACCACCTCCTCACTCAATTGGCCGGGCCGGCCGGGGGTCAGGAGTCGCCGGCGCCGGCGTAGAACGGCTCTGGCCGCGCAGCGCGGTCTCGGCCGCCCGGCGCATTCCCTCGGTGAACTCCTCGGGGGTGGCGGCCGATTCGGGATCGAAGATCCACTGGATCATCAGGCCGTTCAGCAGGGCCTGGTAGAAGGCGCCGAGCGTGCGCACATCGCGCTCGTCGAGCTGGTCCTCCGGGGTGCCGGTCATCATGGAGATCAGCCCGCGCCGGCCCTCGGCCTGCGAGGCGGCGAGCATCGCGCGCAGGTCCGGAACCCGGTCCCGGCTCAGGGCGACCTCCAGGCTGGCGGCCCAGACGGGGCCGGTCGCCTCGTGCTGGGCCAGCACGTTCTCCCACACCCCGCGGAAGCGTTCGAGCGAGCCGTCCTCCCCCTTCGCGCCGGAGGCGAAGGCCTCCCCCCACTCCTCCATGACCGCGATGAAGGCCTGGGTGAGCAGGGCGTCCTTGGACCCGTAGTGGTAGCCGATGGAGGCCAGGTTGGCGCCCGAGGCGTTGACGATGTCGCGCGCGGTGGTCCGCACGAAACCCTTCTCGACCAGGCACTTCTTCGCGCCTTCGAGCAGATCTTCCTTGTGTCCCATGGAAGGGACTGTATCAAGACAAGCGTCCTATACGAATGTTCTATACAGATGTTCTAGACGAATGTTTATGACGCTTGTACATTGCTCCTCATGACGAACCCGCCGAACCTGCCGACCCCCGCAGCACCCCGCGCCGGCCGCCGCGAATGGATCGCCTTCACGGTCCTCCTGCTGCCCCTGCTCCTGGTCTCGATGGACGTCTCCGTCCTCTACTTCGCCATCCCGGCCATCACCCGGGAGCTCGACCCCAGCGCCACCCAGCAGCTGTGGATCTTCGACAGCTACGCGTTCGCCCTCGCCGGCCTGCTGATCACCATGGGCTCGCTCGGCGACCGGATCGGCCGGCGCAAGCTGCTCCTGACCGGCGCCGCCGCCTTCGGAATCGCCTCGGCCGCCGCCGCCTACGCCCCCAGCGCCGAAATGCTCATCGCGGCCCGCGTGCTGCTCGGCATCGGCGGGGCCACCCTGATGCCCTCCACCCTGGCCCTGGTCCGGAACCTCTTCCAGGACGACGCCCAGCGCACCCGGGCCATCGCCATCTGGTCCGGCGCCATGGCGGGCGGCATCGCCCTCGGCTCCGTGATGAGCGGTGTGATCCTCGAGTACTTCTGGTGGGGCTCGGTCTTCCTCGTCAACGTGCCCGCGATGCTGCTGCTGTTTGTCCTGGCGCCGGGACTGGTCCCCGAGTTCAAGGACCCGGCCCCGGGCCGCTTCGACCTGATCGGCGTGCCGCTGTCCATGGGTGCCGTGCTGCCGGTGGTGTACGGGCTCAAGGAGATCGCCGCGGAGGGCGTCGAGGCCCGCTACCTGGGCTGCCTCGCCGTCGGACTGGCCGTCGGGTACGCGTTCGTCCGCCGTCAGCGCTCCCGCGAGGACGCCATGATCAGCCCGGCGCTGTTCCGGGGCCGCGGATTCGGCGCCGGCATCGTCCTCAACACCATCGCCGCCTTCGCCATGATGGGCTCGGCCTACTTCTCCACCCAGTACCTGCAGTCGGTGCTCGGCATGGGCACCCTGGAGGCCGCCCTGTGGAGCCTCGCCCCGTCCCTGGCCGTGGGCGCCGCCGCCCCGCTCGCCGCCACCCTCGGCCGGCGGCTCGGCAAGGGCCCGGTCATCGCCGGCGGGTTCGTCACCGGCGCCGCCGGATTCGCACTGTTCGGGCTGGTCGGCACCGACTCGCTGTGGCTGCTGCTGGCCGGCTGCGCGGTCCTCGCCTGCGGCATCGTCGCCGTGATGTCCCTGGTCTCCGACATGGCGCTGGCCTCCGCCCCCGCCGAGAAGGCCGGCTCGGCCGCCTCTCTGCTGGAGACCGGCCAGGAGTTCGGCGGCGCCCTGGGCATGGCCCTGCTCGGCAGCCTCGGCACCGCCGTCTACCGCAGCGAGCTGGCCGGGGCCGAGCCCGCCGCCCGGGAGACCCTGGGCGGGGCCGCGGCCACCGCCCGGCAGCTGGGCGGGGAGGCGGGCGCCACGCTGCTGGCCGCCGCCCGCGAAGCCTTCGTGCACGGGATGCACTACGCCGCCTGGGGGGCCGCCGCGCTGCTGCTGGCCGCCGCCGCGCCCGCGGTGGTGCTGCTCCGGCCGAGCGGTCGCTCCGCGCAGGCCGAAGCGGTGGCCGAGCCGGTGGCCGCCGCGCACTGAGCGACGTACGAAAGGGCCCGGGGGAAATCCCCGGGCCCTTCGCGTATGCCTGCGGACGCGGCCGGTCAGCCGGCCGGTCTGCCAGTCAGCCGATCGGCCGATCGGCCGGTCAGTCGGCCAGGTTGACCGAGCGGGCGGACACCGCGCCGATCTCCTCGGCGATCTCCGCCAGGACGGCCGGCGGCAGCGAGTCGTCCACGGTCAGGACGGCGAGCGCCTCACCGTGCTCCTCGGCGCGCGCGACCTGCATGCCCGCGATGTTCAGACCGGCCTCGCCGAGGATCCGGCCGACGGTGCCGACGACACCCGGACGGTCCTGGTAGCCGAGCACCACCATGTGGTCGGCGAGCGCCAGGTCCACGTCGTACTCGCCGATGCCGACGATCTTCTGCAGGTGCTTGGGGCCCGCCAGGGTGCCGGAGACCGACACCTCCTGACCGTCCGACAGGGTGCCGCGCACGGTCACCACGTTGCGGTGGTCCGGGGACTCCGAGCTGGTGGTCAGGCGCACCTCGACGCCGCGCTCCTGCGCGAACAGCGGGGCGTTGACGTAGGAGACCGTCTCGTCGACGACGTCCTCGAACACACCCTTGAGGGCGGAGAGTTCCAGCACCTTGACGTCGTGCTGGGTGATCTCGCCGCAGACCTCGACGTCGAGACGGACCGCGACCTCGCCCGCGAGGGCGGTGAAGATCCGGCCGAGCTTCTCGGCGAGCGGCAGGCCCGGGCGAACGTCCTCGGCGATGACCCCGCCCTGGACGTTGACCGCGTCCGGCACCAGCTCGCCGGCGAGCGCGAGGCGCACCGACTTGGCGACGGAGATGCCGGCCTTCTCCTGGGCCTCGTCGGTGGAGGCGCCGAGGTGCGGGGTGCAGACGACCTGGTCGAGCTCGAACAGCGGGGAGTCCGTGCAGGGCTCCTTCGCGTAGACGTCCAGGCCGGCGCCGGCGACCCGGCCCTCCTTGATGGCCGAGTACAGCGCGGCCTCGTCGACGATGCCGCCGCGGGCGGCGTTGACGATGCGGACGGTCGGCTTGACCTTGTGCAGGGCCTCGTTGCCGATGAGACCGAGGGTCTCCGGGGTCTTGGGCAGGTGCACGGTGATGAAGTCGGCGACCTCGAGGAGCTCGTCCAGCGTCAGCATCTTGACGCCCATCTGGGCGGCGCGCGCGGGCTGTACGTAGGGGTCGTACGCGACGACCTTCATGCCGAAGGCGGACATCCGCTGGGCGACCAGGACGCCGATCCGGCCGAGGCCGACGACACCGAGGGTCTTCTCGCTGAGCTCGACGCCCGTGTACTTGTTCCGCTTCCACTCGCCGTTCTTCAGGGCGGTGTTGGCCTGCGGGATGTTGCGGGCGGTGGCGACGAGCAGGCCGCAGGCGAGCTCGGCGGCGGTGACGATGTTGGAGGTGGGCGCGTTGACGACCATCACGCCGGCCTTGGTGGCGGCGGACACGTCCACGTTGTCCAGACCGACGCCGGCGCGGGCGACGACCTTCAGCTTCTTCGCGGCGGCGATGGCCTCGGCGTCCACCTTGGTGGCGGAGCGGACCAGGATGGCGTCGACGTCGACGATGGCGGGCAGCAGCTCCGCGCGGTCGGCGCCGTTGCAGTGCCGGATCTCGAAGTCGGGCCCGAGCGCGTCCACCGTGGCGGGCGACAGCTCTTCGGCGATGAGTACGACAGGTTTCGAGCTCACGTGGGTCCTCACAAGTCCAGTGCGGACGGCCGTCCCGACGGCCGCAGGCGATGGAGGGGGTAGCCGCGTGGAAGACGCACGACACTGTGGGCCTGACGCGTATGTGTTGAGCAGTGTAGTGGCGGAACCGGACCGGTTTTCCGCCTGTCCGGAAGGATCACCCGTCCGGGGTTGGCCGGGGTGGACAACCGGGGTGGCCGAAATGGACAAGCGGCGGTGGCGGAGCGGACGGCGGGGCCGGGACGCACGCGTCCCGGCCCCGCCGTGGGAGGGCTGTCCGAGGACTACTTCTCCTCGCTGTCCACCCAGCTCATCAGCTTGCGCAGCTTCTTGCCGGTGGTCTCGAGCAGGTGCTCCTCATCGGCCTTCTTGTACTCGTTGTACTTGGGCAGACCGGCCTTGTACTCGGCCATCCAGGTGTTGGCGAACTCGCCGCTCTGGATCTCGGCGAGGACCTTCTTCATCTCGGCCTTGGTGGCGTCGGTGATGACGCGCGGGCCGGTGATGTAGTCGCCCCACTCGGCGGTCTCGGAGACCGACCAGCGCATCTTCTCCAGGCCGCCCTCGTACATCAGGTCGACGATGAGCTTCAGCTCGTGGAGGCACTCGAAGTAGGCGATCTCCGGCTGGTAGCCGGCCTCGGTCAGGACCTCGAAGCCCGCCTTGACGAGCGCGGAGGCGCCACCGCAGAGAACGGCCTGCTCACCGAACAGGTCGGTCTCGGTCTCCTCGGTGAAGGTGGTCTTGATGACGCCGGCGCGGGTGCCGCCGATGCCGGCCGCGTAGGAGAGCGCGAGCTGGAAGGCGCTGCCGGTGAAGTCCTGCTCGACGGCGGCGATGCACGGAACGCCGCGGCCCTCCTCGTACTGGCGGCGGACCAGGTGGCCCGGGCCCTTCGGCGCGACCAGGGCGACGTCCACGTTGGCCGGGGGCTTGATGAAGCCGTACCGGACGTTGAAGCCGTGGCCGAAGAAGAGCGCGTCGCCCTCCTTGAGGTTGTCCTTGATGGACTCCTCGTAGATCTCGGCCTGCAGCGGGTCCGGGGTGAGGATCATGATGACGTCGGCCCAGGCGGCGGCCTCCGACACGGAGACGACCTTCAGGCCCTGCTCCTCGGCCTTGGCCTTGGACTTCGAGCCCTCCTTGAGACCGACGACGACGTCGACGCCGGAGTCACGGAGCGACAGCGCGTGGGCGTGGCCCTGGCTGCCGTAGCCGATGACCGCGACCTTGCGGCCCTGGATGATGGACAGGTCGGCGTCGTTCTCGTAGAACAGCTCGGCCACTGGGATATCTCCTTGGTGCGCTGGTGTTGCTCCCACCGTACGGCGGGGAACGGAATCTGAGTTTGCCGGTCTCGCGATGCGAGCGGGCGACGGCGCCGCCGTCGGGCGGCGCCGTGCCGGTCGGGCTGGATCGGGTGCTGCGGGTCGGGCGCTGCGGTCAGGCGCTGCGGTCGAGCGCGCGCAGGCTGCGGTCCGTGATGGACCGGCCGCCGCGCCCTATGGCGATCGTGCCGGACTGCACGAGCTCCTTGATGCCGAAGGGCTCCAGCATCTTGAGCATCGCGCCCAGCTTGTCGGCCCCGCCGGTGGCTTCGATGGTGACGGCCTCCGGGGAGACGTCGACCGTCTTGGCGCGGAACAGCTGGACGATCTCGACGATCTGGCTGCGGGTCTCGTTGTCGGCGCGGACCTTCACCAGCACGAGCTCGCGCTCGATCGCGGCGCCGGGCTCCAGCTCGACGATCTTGAGGACGTTGACCAGCTTGTTGAGCTGCTTGGTCACCTGCTCCAGCGGAAGGTCCTCGACATTGACCACGATGGTGATGCGGGAGATGTCGGGGTGCTCGGTGACGCCGACCGCGAGGGAGTCGATGTTGAACCCGCGGCGGGAGAAGAGGGCGGCGATCCGGGCGAGGATGCCGGGCGTGTTCTCGACCAGGACCGAGAGCGTGTGCTTGGACATGTGAGTCGTTCTCTCTCTCAGGCTCTCGCGGCTCAGTCGTCTTCGCTGTCGCCGAAGTCGGGACGGACGCCCCGGGCTGCCATGACCTCGTCGTTGGAGGTGCCGGCGGCGACCATCGGCCAGACCATGGCGTCCTCGTGGACGATGAAGTCGACGACCACCGTACGGTCGTTGATCGCGTTGGCCTCGGCGATGACCTTGTCCAGGTCGGCCGGGTCCTCGCAGCGCAGCGCCACACAGCCCATGGCCTCGGACAGCTTGACGAAGTCCGGGACGCGGGTGCCCTGGCGGGGGGCGGCGGACTCGCCGAGCTGGGAGCCGACCGTGTCGTGGCCGGTCTCGTCGGCGTGCAGGACGGTGTTGGAGTACCGCTGGTTGTAGAACAGGGTCTGCCACTGGCGGACCATGCCCAGCGCACCGTTGTTGATGATCGCGACCTTGATCGGGATGTTGTTCAGTGCGCAGGTGACCAGTTCCTGATTGGTCATCTGGAAGCAGCCGTCGCCGTCGATCGCCCAGACCGTGCGCTCCGGCATGCCGACCTTGGCGCCCATCGCGGCGGGGACCGCGTAGCCCATGGTTCCGGCGCCGCCGGAGTTCAGCCAGGTGCGGGGCTCCTCGTAGTTGACGAAGTGCGAGGCCCACATCTGGTGCTGGCCGACGCCGGCCGCGTAGATCGTGCCCTGCGGGGCGAGCTCGCCGATGCGCTGGATGACCTGCTGCGGGGAGAGGCTGCCGTCCTCGGGCAGGTCGTAGCCCAGGGGGTAGGTGTCCCGCCAGCGGTTGAGGTCCTTCCACCAGGCGGTGTAGTCGCCGGTGTTGCCCTCGGTGATCTCGGCCTGGACGGCCTGGATCAGGTCGGCGATGACCTCGCGGGCGTCGCCGACGATCGGGACGTCCACGGCGCGGTTCTTGCCGATCTCGGCCGGGTCGATGTCCGCGTGGATGACCTTCGCGAAGGGGGCGAAGCTGTCCAGCTTGCCGGTGACGCGGTCGTCGAAGCGGGTGCCGAGGGCGATCAGCAGGTCCGACTTCTGCAGGGCGGTGACGGCGGTGACCGCACCGTGCATGCCGGGCATGCCGACGTGCAGCGGGTGGCTGTCGGGGAAGGAGCCGAGCGCCATCAGGGTGGTGGCGACCGGGACGCCGGTCAGCTCGGCCAGGACCTTCAGCTCGGCGGTCGCGCCGGCCTTCATGACGCCGCCGCCGACGTAGAGGACGGGGCGCTTGGCCGCGGCGATCAGCTTGGCCGCCTCGCGGATCTGCTTGGCGTGCGGCTTGGTGACCGGCCGGTAGCCCGGGAGGTCCTGGGAGGGCGGCCAGCTGAAGGTGGTCCGCGCCTGGAGGGCGTCCTTGGCGATGTCGACGAGGACCGGGCCGGGACGGCCGGTGGAGGCGATGTGGAACGCCTCGGCGATCGTCCGCGGGATGTCCTCGGCCTTGGTGACCAGGAAGTTGTGCTTGGTGATCGGCATGGTGATGCCGACGATGTCCGCCTCCTGGAAGGCGTCGGTGCCGATCGCCTTGGAGGAGACCTGGCCGGTGATCGCGACCAGCGGGACGGAGTCCATGTGGGCGTCGGCGATCGGGGTGACCAGGTTGGTGGCGCCCGGTCCGGAGGTGGCCATGCAGACGCCGACCTTGCCGGTGGCCTGCGCGTAGCCGGTGGCGGCGTGGCCGGCCCCCTGCTCGTGGCGGACCAGGATGTGACGGACCTTCTTCGAGTCCATCATCGGGTCGTACGCGGGGAGGATGGCGCCGCCCGGAATTCCGAAGACGGTGTCGCACCCCACCTCTTCGAGAGAACGGATGAGGGACTGCGCACCCGTGACGTGCTCAACTGCGGCGGTCTGGTGTCCGCCGGAACGGGCCCGCGGCTGCGGATGGTGGGCCCCGGAGGCCTGCTCGGTCATCGGCAATCTCTTCTCGAAGCTGAGGGTTTTACGAGTGAATCGGCTCGTGCGCCGTGTGCCAGTGCAACAAAAAACCCCTCGTGCCGGGAGGCAAGCGAGGGGAGCGCGTCGGGTGCGTGCAGCGGGGACATGCTGGTCCCAGCCTTAGCCGACGCGCTTTCCAAGTACGAGAATTCGGGTGCGCATGGCACAGACCCTCCCTCTGCCGGGAGGTCGGTGTCAAGTGGGTGGGACGGGCGTCTCATTATGTGAGCCCCTCTGGATGACCAAAGAGCCCCCGAGGGAACCGCCGGCCAAGGCAGGCTGGGCTGCCCCGCCCGGTACTGGAAACGTACTCCTGACCAGCGCACGGCGCAGCCGGTATTCGTCAAGAGGTCCGGAGAAGGCCATGCCCTGGCCGTGGGTGCAGCCCATGGCGCGGAGGGCCAGCAGCTGCTCGGGCAGGTCCACCCCGTCGGCCACGGACTGCATGCCCAGATCGTTTGCAATGCGCAACAATCCGGCCGTGATCTTGTGCAGTCTGGCCGATTCCACGACCCCCTCGACGAGGCCGCGGTCCAGCTTGAGCACGTCCACCGGGAGGCGGCGCAGGGCGCTGATGGCCGCGTAGCCGCTGCCGAAGCCGTCCAGGGCGATGCGTACGCCGAGCCGGCGCAGGGCCGTCAGGCGGCGCTCCAGCTCGTCGAAGGGCACTCTGGGGTCGCTGTCGGCCAGCTCCAGCACGAGGGCCCCGGTGGGGAGGCCGTGGCGGGTCAGCAGGGCCTCCACCGAGGCCGGCGGGACGGCCCGGTCCAGCAGCCGCCGGGCGCTCATCCGGACCGCCACCGGGACGTCGTGTCCGGCCCGGTGCCGCTCGGCCGCCTGCTCCACCGCTTCCTCCAGCAGCCAGCGGCCCAGTTCGGCGGCGCGGGAGGCGTCCGGCCCGCCCTCCTGGGATTCGGCCACCCGGAGGAATTCGGCGGGGGTGAAGAGGATGCCCTGGGTGGAGCGCCAGCGGGCCTGGGCGGCGACGGAGGCGATCTCGCCGGTGGCCAGGGAGACCACGGGCTGGTGCAGCAGGGCGAACTCGCCGTCGTGCAGCGCGGTGCGCAGCCGGCCCGCGAGCTCGGCCTTGCGGACCACCTCGGCCTGCATCTGGGGGGCGTACAGCTCGACCCGGTCCTTGCCTCCGGCCTTGGCCCGGTACATCGCGAGGTCCGCGTTGCGCATCAGGTCCGAAGGGGTGATGCCGGGGTCGGCGAAGGCCACGCCGATGCTGGCGGCGACCCGGACCTCGCTGCCGGCGATCCGGTAGGGCCGGGAGAGGGTGGCGCGCAGCCGCTCGGCGATCTCGTGGGCCTGGTACTCGCGGGCGGCCCGGTCGCGGGCGCCGTCGCCGAGGATGAGGGCGGCGAACTCGTCGCCGCCGAGGCGGGCGGCGGTGTCTCCGGAGCGGACCGAGTCCTGGAGCCGGCGGGCCGCCTCGATGAGGAGCTCGTCGCCCGCCTGATGGCCGATGGTGTCGTTGACCGCCTTGAAGCCGTCCAGGTCGATGAAGAGCACGGCGCTGCCGTGGTCGCCGGCCCGGCGGCCGGCCAGGGCCTGGCGGACGCGGCGGGTGAACAGGGCCCGGTTGGGCAGGTCGGTCAGCGGGTCGTGCTCGGCGCTGTGCTGGAGCTGGGCCTGGAGGCGGACCCGTTCGGTGACGTCGCGGCTGTTGAGGATGAGCCCGCCCTGGTGGCGGTTGACGGTGGATTCCACGTTGAGCCACTCGCCGCTGCCGGATTCGAAGCGGCATTCGATGCGGGTGGTGGGCTCCTCGGCGGGCGGGGCGGCGAGGAAGCGGCGGACCTCGTGGACCACGCGGCCGAGGTCGTCGGGGTGGATCAGCTGGGAGAGCTGGGTGCCGACGAGCTCCTCGGCCTCGCGGCCGTACACCCCGGCGGCGGCCGGGCTGACGTACCGCAGCACTCCGCTGGGCGCGGCGATCATGATGACATCGCTGGAACCCTGGACCAGGGAGCGGAAGTGGTTCTCCTTCTGGGCCAGTTCCTGGGTGAGCGCGATGTTGTCGACGAGCATGATGCCCTGGCGGACGACGAGGGCGAGGACCACCGTGCAGCCGGTGAAGACGACCACGCGGTCGACCTTCCGGCCGTCCACCACGTTGTAGAGGATCCCCAGGGTGCAGACGGCTGCCGCGAGGTAGGGGGTGAGGGCGGGCAGGGAGCCGGTGATCGGGCGGCTGACCTGGCGGGCGGCGTACGGGTGGACGGCCGCGGCGGGGCCGGGCGGCGTGCTCCGGGCACCCCAGGGGGCGTACGCGAGGAGCAGCGAGCCGGCGAACCAGCCGGCGTCGAGCAGCTGGCCGGACTGGTAGTTCTCGCGGAGCAGCGGCGAGGTGAACAGGGCGTCGCTGAGCACGGTCAGGGCGAGGGCGGCGATGGCGGTGTTGATGGCGGAGCGGTTGCCGGCGGAGCGGCGGAAGTGCAGGACCAGGACCATCGAGACCAGCGCGATGTCCAGCAGCGGGTAGGCCAGTGAGAGGGCGGCGCGCGGGACGCTGCCGGGGGCTCCGGACTGGGCGGTCTGCGCGGCGTGCGCGAGGGCGAGGCTCCAGGACAGGGTGATCAGGGAGCCGCCGATGAGCCAGGAGTCGAGGCCGAGGCAGACCCAGCCGGCCCGGGTGACGGGCCGTTTGGCGAGCACGAGCAGGCCGACGATGGCGGGCGGGGCGAAGCAGAGGAAGGCGAAGTCGGCGACGGAGGGGCTGGGCACCGGCTTGCCGAGGACCACCTCGTACCAGCCCCAGACGGCGTTGCCGGCGGCGCCCATGAGGGAGGAGAACGCGAACAGCAGCCAGGCGGGGCGTTCCCGGCTGTCGTTGGTGCGCGCGTACCGGTAACAGGACACCGCGGCGAGTAAGGCGGCGGCGCTGAGCCCGAAGTCACCCATGAACAGGGCGAGTTCCTCGGAGCCCCAGCCGAGGGTGGCGCCCACCGCGTAGCCGCCGCTGACCAGGGCGAGGAGGAGTTGCGACAGCAGGCTGCGGCCTCCCCCGGTGACCGGCGACTGGGCCAGGATCGCGCCGGGGGAACTCACCGGGCCTCCTCGGCCGCCGGCTCCGCTGGTCGCGCCGTTGGATCTGCCGGGTGTGCCGTCGGTTCTGTAGGCCGTGCCGTTGGTTCTGTAGGCCGTGCCGCCGGGGCCGACGGTTCTGCCGCCGGGGCCGACGGCTCTGCCGGCTCTGCGGTCCTTGCCCGGGTGGCTGGTTTCGGCGCACCCAAGCGTCGCTTCCGGCGGCTCTGCCGCGTCGGATCCTTCGTCCATTGGCCGTGCATCGCCCGTCGCCCCCCAAACTGTCCGATCACTCCCCAGCGCCAGACGTTCGTGGCGCAGCCCCTTGTTCCGGACGATACACCACTTTCGTCACTCAGCGACAGGGCTCCTCTACGCTCCGTCACCAGTAGGAGAGTTGTGCACACGGAACGCACGCGAATGGTTGCGGAGCGTGCACAACCGGCCTCATTCAGTGATCAACACCGTGTTCTCGACGGGTTCTCCCGCGGCGAACCGGGTGAGCTGGCGGGCCAGCAGCCGCTTCGCCCGCGGCTCGAACGCGGAGCTGCTGCCACCGACATGGGGCGTGATCAGGACATGGGGAGCATGCCAGAGGGGGTGGCCCGCGGGCAGCGGTTCGGGGTCGGTCACGTCGAGCGCCGCGCACAGCCGCCCGCCGTCCAGCTCGGCCAGCAGCGCCTTGGTGTCGACGACCGGTCCGCGGGAGACGTTCACGAGCAGCGCGCCGTCCTTCATCCGGGCCAGGAAGGCGGCGCCCGCGAGCCCCCGGGTGTCCTCGGTGAGCGGGGTGGAGAGGATCACCACGTCGGCCTCGGGCAGCAGGGCGGGCAGCTCGGTGAAGGCGTGGACGGGGCCGCGCCCGGTGGTGCGGGCGGAGCGCGCGACGCGCGTGATCCCCGCACATTCGAAGGGGGCGAGCCGGTCCTCGATGGCGGCGCCGATGGCTCCGTAGCCGACGATCAGTACGGACTTGTCGGCGAGGGCCTCGTAGAAGCCGCCGCGCCACTCCTCGCGGTCCTGGCCGCGGACCATGCCGGGGATGCCGCGCAGGGAGGCGAGCACCAGGGTGAGGGCGAGCTCGGCGGTGCTGGCCTCGTGGACCCCGCGGGCGTTGCAGAGGCGGACGCCCGGCCGAAGGTCGGAGAGCCCGCCGAGTACGTGGTCGATGCCGGCAGTGAGGGTCTGGACGATCCGGAGGCGGGGCATCAGGGCCAGCGGACGGACGGTGACCGCCGGGGACTTCATGTAGGGGGTGACGTAGAAGACGCAGGCGGCCGGGTCGGCGGGGAACTCGTCCTCGCCGTCCCAGTGCCGGTAGCGGAAGGAGTCGGGCAGTCCGGCGATCTCTTCGGCGGGGAAGGGCAGCCAGACCTCTGAGGTGGTGGAAGACATGATCAGGAGGCTATGCGAAGCGTTCGAGATCAAGACGTTAGTTTGGGGTGCGGCAAAGGGAGGGGGACCCGGGCGTGGAGCGCAGGTCAATCGGGGCGTCGGCGCTGACGGTGGGCGCGATCGGACTCGGCTGCATGCCGATGAGCTGGGCGTACGCGGCCTCGCGGCGGGACGGGCCGCAGTCGCTGGCCGCGGTGCACGCGGCGCTCGACCTGGGGGCGAACCTGCTCGACACGGCCGACATGTACGGGCCGTTCACCAACGAGCTGTTGCTGGGCCGGGTGCTGCGGGAGCGGCGGGCCGAGGCCTTCGTGTGCACCAAGGCGGGGCTGCGGGTGGGCGATCAGCACGTGGTGGCGAACGGCCGGCCCGGGTACATACGCCGGGCCTGTGACGCCTCGCTGCGGCGGCTCCAGACGGACGTGATCGACCTGTACCAGCTGCACCGGGTGGACCCCGAGGTTCCGGTGGAGGAGACGTGGGGGGCGATGGCGGAGCTGGTGGCCGCCGGGAAGGTACGGGCGCTGGGTTTCAGCGCGGTCGGGGCGGGCGCGGGGCCGGGGGCCGGGCGGCGCGGGGACCGGTCGTACGCGGTGACGATCGGGCAGCTGGAGCGGGCCCAGCAGGTGTTTCCGGTGAGCGCTGTACAGGCTGAGCTGTCGGTGTGGTCGCCGGAGGCGGCCTGGCGGCTGCTGCCGTGGTGCGCGGCGCGCGGGGTGGGGTTCCTGGCGGCGATGCCGCTGGGCAGCGGCTTCTTGACCGGGACGCTGACGCCGGGGCAGGGCTTCGAGGCCGATGACGCGCGGGCCCGGCATCCGCGGTTCACGGCGGAGGCGATGGCGGCGAACCAGGTGCTGGTGGCGGGGCTGCGGCGGGTGGCCGGGCGGCACGGGAGCGGGGTCACCGCGGGGCAGGTGGCGTTGGCGTGGGTGCTGGCGCAGGGGCCGCACGTGGTGCCGGTTCCGGGGGCCGAGCGGGCGGCTTGGGCGGTGGAGAACGCGCGGGCGGCGGAGGTGCTGCTGACGGCGGCGGATCTGGCGGAGATCGCGGCACTGCCGGTGGCGGTGGGAGCCTGGGACTAGCGTGTCCCGCCGACCCTATTCGGCACCCCGCGCCGGCTCCGGCCCACCGCTGTGTGGGCAATCGTGCCGCAGGGCGGCACGGGTGGGCACACGGCACGACGGCCCGCACCGGCCGCGCAGCGTTGCACCCCGCACCGCAGCGGGACCCGGGCTGCGGAACCCGGGGCCGTGTGAGGTGGCCCGGGCTGGGCGGGGTACGGGCCGCGGGGCCGTGGCCCGGGCTGAGGGGGGTACGGGCCGCGGGGCGGCGGTGTCCCGGTGTGCCCACCCGTCCCGCCCTGCGGGACGATTGCCCACACCGGGGCGGGGTGCCCGGCCCGCCCCGTGCCGCGGGACGATTGCCCACACCGGGGCGGGGTGCCCCGTGCCGCGGGACGATTGGCTACACCGGGGCCGGACGGGTCGGCGGAACGGAAGGGAGCCGGGATGCGGAACGGAACGAGGCGCGGCGCGGTGGTTGCCGCGGTGCTCGCGGGGTGCGGAGCGTTGCTGGTGGCGGGGTGTTCGGCGGAGCCCGTCGGCGGGCCGGCGGCCCGGACCTCCTCGCCGACGGGGACGGCTTCGGGCGGGCCGCCCGCCTCCCCCACGGCCTCCGGGCCGCCGGCACCCCCCGCCAAGGGCTCGGTCACGGTGTCCGGTGAGGTGGCCAAGGGACTGGAGTCTCCGTGGGGCGTGGCCCTGCTGCCGGACGGTGACCTGCTGGTGGCCTCCCGCGACAAGGGGACGATCAGCCGGGTCGAGGTGAGCACCGGGAAGTCGGCCGTGATCGGCGAGGTGCCGGGGGTGGCCCCGGGGGGCGAGGGCGGGCTGCTGGGCCTGGCGTTGTCCCCCTCGTACGCCTCGGACCGGATGGTCTATGCGTACTTCACCACGGAGTCCGACAATCGGATCGCCCGGCTCCGGTATGACGATCAGAGACCGCCGGGGCAGCAACTGGGCGCGCCGGACACGGTGTTCCGAGGGATCCCGAAGGGGTTCGTGCACAACGGCGGGCGGATCGCGTTCGGCCCGGACAAGATGCTGTACGTGGGGACGGGCGAGACCGGGGAGACCGGGCTCGCGCAGGACCGGAAGTCGCTGGGCGGCAAGATCCTGCGGATGACCCCGGACGGGGAGCCGGTGCACGGCAATCCGGAGGCCGATTCGGTCGTCTACTCGTACGGGCACCGCAATGTGCAGGGCCTGGCCTGGGACCGGGACAGGCGGCTGTGGGCGGCGGAGTTCGGGCAGAACACCTGGGACGAGCTCAACCTGATCGAGCCCGGCGGCAATTACGGCTGGCCGGAGGCCGAGGGCAAGGCGGGCAAGGCGGGCTTCAAGGACCCGGTGGCCCAGTGGAAGACCGACGAGGCCTCGCCGAGCGGGATCGCCTGGGCGGCCGGCTCGGTGTGGATGGCCGGTCTGAAGGGCGAGCGGCTGTGGCGGATCCCGTTGGCCGGGGCGACGCCGGTGGCCGAGCCGGAGGCCTTCCTCAACGGGCGGTACGGCCGGCTGCGGACCGTGGTGGCGCTGGGCGGGGACCGGCTGCTCCTGGTCACGAGCGAGACCGACAGGCGGGGGTCGCCGGAGGCGGGCGACGACCGGATCCTAACCCTGACCGTGCGGTGATCAGCCGGCCCCGACGGGGCCGGAAGGGGGACGCGTGTTCAACATGATCGAGCAGTTGTTCAGCCCGGGACGCAGGCACACGCAGGAGGAGAAGAAGCGGCTGGAGCTGTCCCGGGTCGACGTGAACGACGGCGGCCCGGGACGGGGTCCGATAGACCTCGACTCCGGCGCGGTGGTCATGCGCGTCCCGGCGCGGCCTCCGCGGGAGGACTGACCGGGGCGAACAGCCGGAGGCGGTGGGCGAGCGCGGCGGCCTCGCCGCGGCCCGCGACGCCCAGTTTGGCCAGGATGTTCGAGACGTGGACGCTGGCCGTCTTCGGCGAGATGAAGAGTTCCTCGGCGATCTGACGGTTGCTGAGACCGGCCGCGACCCGGCGGAGTACGTCCCGTTCCCGGCTGGTCAGGCCCAGCGTCTCCACCGGGTCGGTGCCGGGGGCGGGCTGCGGGGCCGGGTCCTCGGGGGCGGTGAGCGGGAGCCGGGCGCGCTGGGCGAGCAGGGCCAGGTCCTCGCGGAGCCGGCGGGCGCCGAGGCGTTCGGCGTCGGCGCATGCCGCGCGGAGCAGGTCGGCGGCCCGGTCCCGGTCGCCGCCGCCCGCCAGCAGTGCCTCGCCGAGCCGGTGGCGGGCCCGGGCCAGCAGGTACGGGCGCTCCAGCGGGCGGGTCGCCTGCTCGACGGCGGTCCAGTCGGCGACGGAGTCCCGGCCTTCGGCGCGCAGGAGTTCGGCCCGTACGTACTCGGCGTGGGCGGCCCAGACCGGGGCCGGGGTGGCCAGTTCGCGGGCGGCGCCGCGGATCAGGCCCACGGCGGCCTCGCGGCCGGCGTCCGCGGCGGGGAAGCCGCGGGCGTCCGCCTCGGCGGAGGCCGCGGCCAGCAGCAGCGGCCAGGCGTAGCGGTGGTGGGCGAGCGGGAATCCGTGGCCGACGGCTTCGGCGAATTCGGCGCGGACGTCGGCCAGCCGGCCTTCCCCCACGGCCAGGCCGACGGCCAGGCGGTAGAGCGGGATGCGGTGCTGGGGCTGGCTGTCGTGGGTGCCGAAGTGCTCGTGGGCGGCGGCGAGCCGGGTGGCCGCCTCGGTCAGTTCACCGCGGGCCAGGGCGAGATAGGCCAGGCGCGCGGAGGCCGAGCCGCGGGGTGCCGCGCTCTGGCCGACGTGCAGGGCGCGCCGGGCGGCTTCGGCGGCCTCCTCCCAGCGGCCGAGGCTGTAGAGGCTCTCGGCCATGTTTCCGCAGAGCCATGCCTCGGTGTCCAGCAGCCGGGCCTTGCCGACGATCTGCACGCCCTGCTGTGCCAGTTCCACGGCTTCCCGGGAGCGGCCCCAGGCTTCCAGTTGGGAGGTGAGGTTGATGTAGGCGCGTCCGGCGAGCATCGGGACGCCGCGTGCGGCGGCCCGTTCGATGACGGAGCGCATCTCGGCGAACCCCTGCTCGGGGTCGCCGGAGTCGGTGCGCAGGCAGCCGACGGTGATCCGGGCGTTGAGTTCGGTGTCCTCGGCGCCGACCATGCGCGCGTATTCGGCGGCGCGTTCCGCGGCCGCCAGGTTGTCGGGGCCGGGGTTGTGCAGCATGCCCCATCCGGCGGCCTTGACGAGTACTTCGGCGTGCACCTGGGACGGGGGCAGCCCGCGGACGAGGTCCTGGGCGATGCCCAGTTCCTTCCAGCCGTCGCCGCGGGCGAGGCTGGCGACCAGGCTGGAGCGCTCGGTCCAGAACCAGGCGGCGCGCAGCAGGTCCGTGTCGTCGGAGGCGTCCTCGAGCGTGCGGAGCGCGACCTTGGTGAGCTTCAGGGCGCGTTCCCGTTCGCCGCCGAACCGGGCCGCGACGGTGGCCTCGGCCAGCAGGTCGAGGCGTTGCAGCGGGGTGGTCGCGGGGTCGCAGCCGCACGGCGGGTACACCTCGGTGTAGTCCGCGGGGCGCAGCGATTCGCGGATCTCGTCCGGGGCGCTGTCCCACAGGTCCAGGGCGCGTTCCAGCAGGCGCAGTTGCTCGGAGTAGGCGTGCCGGCGGCGGGCGGCCACCGAGGCTTCCAGGGCGGCGGGCAGTGCCTTGGCCGGGTCGTTGGCGTAGTACCAGTAGCTGGCCAGCCGGATGATCCGCTCCTCGGCGCGGACCAGGGTGCCGTCGGCCTCCAGGGCTTCGGCGTAGCGGCGGTTGACGCGGGAGCGTTCGCCGGGCAGGAGGTCGTCGCTGACGGCCTCGCGGACGAGTGAGTGGCGGAAGCGGTAGCCGTCGCCGTCGGTGGTGGCGAGCAGGATGTTGGCGCCGACGGCGGCCCGCAGGGCCTCGATGAGTTCGTCCTCGGTGAGCTGGGAGACCGCGCGGAGCAGCGGGTATTCGATGGTGGAGCCGCCTTCGGCGACGATCCGCACGACCCCCTGGGCGGCCTCGGGGAGCACCTCGACGCGGACGAGCAGCAGGTCGCGGAGGGATTCGGTGAGGCCGGCCCGGCAGCCGCTCTCCTGGGAGGCGACGAGTTCCTCGACGAAGAAGGCGTTGCCGTCGGAGCGGTCGAAGACGGTGTCGACGAAGGACTCGTCGGGCTCGGAGGCGAGGATGCCGGCGAGCTGGCGGCGGACTTCGGCGCGGTTGAAGCGGGAGAGTTCGACGCGCTGGACGGTGCGCAGGCGGTCGAGTTCGGCGAGGAGCGGGCGCAGCGGGTGGCGGCGGTGGACGTCGTCGGCCCGGTAGGTGGCGAGGACGACGAGGCGGCCGCTGGTGAGGGTGCGGAAGAGGTAGGCCAGCAGGTGCCGGGTGGAGGTGTCGGCCCAGTGCAGGTCTTCGAGGACGAGGACGACGGTGCGGTCGGCGGCGAGGCGTTCCAGCAGCCTGGCCGTCAGTTCGAACAGGCGGTGGGTGCTTTCCTCGTCGTGCGGGCCGCGGGGGGTGTCGCCGAGTTCGGGGAGGATCCGGGCGAGCTCGTCCTCCTGGCCGGCGGCCGCGGCGGCGAATTCTTCGGGGAGCCGGCGGCGCAGGGTGCGCAGGGCCGTGGAGAAGGGGGCGAAGGGAAGTCCCTCCGCCCCTATCTCCACACAGCCTCCGACGGCCACGACGGCGCCGTGCCGGGTGGCCTCGCCCAGGAACTCCTCGGTGAGGCGGGTCTTCCCGACCCCCGCCTCGCCGGCTATGAGCAGCGCCTGCGGCTCCGGGCCTGCGGCCCGGGTCAGTGCATCGGTGAGTACGGCCAGTTCGTCGGCACGGCCGACGAACACCGGGCTGACAGATCTGGTCTCCACGCCGCCGAGCATCGCACAGGCCTCCTGCTCCGCGGCACTCGTTATCAGTGCGCTTCTCATCACGTGTCAGCTCACGCGGTTCGCGGCGCGGGTTACGCGGCCGGGGTGAAGCGGCTCCGGTGGGCCCTCACCGTCCCCTCGGGTTCCTGGGCGGGCGCGGAGCGGCGGCGGGCCGCCTTCTTCGCCTGCTGCACCCGGCGGTAGGCGTCGGCCTGGCGGATGAGCTCGGCGCGGCGGGTCTCGGCGATCTCGTACGCGAACATCTCGTTCTCCCTGGTTCGTTTCTCTTGCACCTCGTTCGGTGTGATCCAAGATTCGCGTCCCAGGGGGTGCCGGCACATCGGGCGCATGCCGCATGTGTGCGGGCCGGGGGTCCTTAGGCCGGGCCCGTATGTGCCCTCGCCGGCCTAAGGCGGGGCCGGGGGGTGCTTAGGAGCGGTTACCCGGCGGCCTTCGGGAGGGGGGTGAGGGCGTCGAAGTACATGAGGCCGAAGATCAGGACGCCGAGGGCGCCGAGGGCGACGGCCGCCCAGGAGACGGCCTTGACCCAGGTGGGGTGGAAGCGGCCGGGGGCGCCGAAGGAGGGGCCGGCGAGGACGAGGACGCCGATGATCAGGGCGAGGGCGGAGAAGCAGCCGTTGACGAGGGCGGTGAGGTGCCAGGCGTCGCCGTAGAGGGCGTCGATCTTGGCCTCGGTGCTGGCGGCGTTGACCGATTCGATCTGGCCTATGAGCGTCTGGCGCTCGGCGAGGACCCGGGAGACCCAGCTGCCGGTGAGGGCGACCACGGCGAGTCCGGCGCCGGTGACGGCGGTGGCGGCCGCGGCGACCCCGGTGGGGCGCTCCTCCGCTTCCTGGAGGTCCGGGTCCGGGTCGTCCGGGTCGGAGTCCGGGTCGAGGTCCTCGTCTGCCTTCTCGTCTGCCTTCTCGTCTGCCTTCTCGGCTGCCTTCTCGGCTGCCTTCTCGGCTGTGTTCTCGCCTGTGTTCTCGTCGCGCGGGTCGTCGAGGTGCTCGTCCCGGAGGTCGCCGGCCGGGGTCGCGTCCGGTTCCGCGTCGGCGGGGGTGTCGGTCTTGGTGGGCTTGGTGTCCATGCGGGGCACCGTAGGCGCCCCGCATGAGAGGTTCCTGAGAATCAGGCCTTGGGCCACTCGTGGGCGAGGACCGACCAGATCTCGGTGCTCTGGCGGACCCCCCGGTGGAGGTAGTTCTCGCGCAGGACGCCCTCGCGGGTCAGGCCCAGCCGCTCGGCGACCGCGATGCTCTTGGCGTTGGCGGAGGAGACGTGCCACTCCACCCGGTGCATGCCGCGCTCGTGGAAGGCCCAGTCGATCAGGACCCGGCAGGCCGTGGTGACCAGTCCGCGGCCGGCCGCGGCGGGCTCCAGCCAGCAGCCGACCTCGCACACGCCCTGCTTGGCGTCGAAGGCGGGGAAGAGGACGCCGCCCCGCAGCGTGCCGTCGACCCGGATGCCGTAGAGGCGGGCGCCGTCGTCGGCGGCCTTCGCGGCGTTGGTGCCGAGCAGGTTCCGGGCCGATTCGAGGTCGGTGGCGCGGTCCGGGAAGGGAACGTGCTGGCCGATGAACTCGCGGCCGCGGTCGATGTGTGCCAGGAACTCCTCGGCGTGCCAGACCTCGAGGGGGAAGAGCTGGGCGTCGTCGGCCAGGTCTATGGAGAACATGCGGGCTCCTTACGGCGGTTACCGGTTACCGGTCCGGTGAACGGTCAGCGGGAAGCGGCCGCCGCGTGATCTCCGCCGGGCCGCTGCGCAGGCAGTTTCGCATGCGGGGAGGACTCGGGCGCCTCGATGCTGATCTTGGGCAGCCGGCGGTCGAGCCAGCCGGGCAGCCACCAGTTGGCGCCGCCGAGCAGGTGCATGAGGGCGGGGACGAGGAGGGTGCGCAGGACGAAGGCGTCGAGGGCGACGGCGGCGGCGAGGGCGATGCCGAACATGGCGATCAGCCGGTCTCCGCTCAGGACGAAGGCGAGGAAGACGGAGATCATGATGACGGCGGCCGAGTTGATCACCCGGCTGGTCTCGGCCAGGCCCACCCGGACGGCGCGCCGGTTGTCACCGGTCTCCAGCCATTCCTCGTACATGCGGCTGACCAGGAACACCTGGTAGTCCATGGACAGCCCGAAGAGCACCGACACCATGATCACGGGCAGGAACGGCTCGATGGGTCCGGCGCTGCCCAGGCCCATCGGTTCACTGCCCCAGCCCCACTGGAAGATCGCCACGACCACCCCGAAGGAGGAGGCGACGGCGGCCACGTTCATGGCGGCGGCCTTGAGGGGGATGCCGATGGACCGGAACGCGAGCAGCAGCAGGACGCAGCCGAGGGCGATGACCACGCCGACGAACAGCGGCAGCTTGCCGATGATCACCTCGGCGAAGTCGTCGTAGCCGGCGGTGACGCCCCCGACGTACACCTCCATGCTGCTGCCCTGCTCGGCGCGCGGGATGACGTCCTGGCGGAGCCTGTCGACGAGTTCGCTGGTGTCCCGGGACTGCGGGGAGGAGTCCGGTACGACGGTCAGGACGGCGGTGTCACCGCTGCGGTTGACCACGGCGGGGCCGGCGGCCGCGATGCCCTCGGTGTTCCGAAGGGTTGTGCCGAGCCGGTCCAGTGCGACCCGGTCGCCCGCGTCGTCGAGGCGGGCGACCAGGGCGAGCGGGCCGTTGGTGCCGGGGCCGAAGCCGTCGGCGAGGAGGTCGTACGCCTGCCGGGTGGTGGAGCCGGCCGGGTTGTTGCCCTGGTCGGAGGTGCCGAGGTGGAGGGAGAGGGTGGGCAGGGCCAGGACGGCCATCACGAGGGCGGCGACGAGGCCGAGCAGCTTGGGGTGCCGCTCCACGAAGGCGGACCAGCGGGCGGCGAACCCGGTCGGCCCCTCGGGCTGCGGGCCGTGCTCGGCGAGCCTGCGGCGCTCCCGGCGGGAGAGGGCGCGCATGCCGATGTACGAGAGGAGGGCGGGCAGCAGGGTGACCGAGGCGGCGACGGTGAGGACGACGGTCAGGGAGGCGGCCAGCGCGACGCCGTTGAGGAAGCCGAGGCGGAGCACCAGCATGCCCAGCAGGGCGATGCAGACGGTGGCGCCGGCGAAGACCACGGCCCGGCCGGTGGTGGCCACCGCCTCGCGGGCGGCCTCCTCGACCGGGAGGCCGCGCTTGAGGCCCTTGCGGTGCCGGGTCACGATGAACAGCGCGTAGTCGATGCCGACGCCGAGGCCGATCAGGGTGCCCAGCATCGGCGCGAAGTCCGCGACCGGCATGGCGTGCCCGAGCAGGGTGATGCCGGAGTAGGCGGTGCCGACGCTGACCACGGCGGTCGCGATGGGCAGCAGGCTGGCGGCGAGCGAGCCGAAGGCGAGGAAGAGGACGAGGGCGGCGACGGCCACGCCGATGACCTCGGCGAGGTGGGCGGTGGGGGCCTCGGTGAGTCCGATGGCCGCGCCGCCGAGTTCGACCTGGAGGCCGTCGGCCTCGGTGTGCCGGTTCTTGGCGGCGTCGACGACCGCGGTGGCCTGGCCCCTGGGAACGGAGTCGGCCGGCCGGTCGAAGGTGACGACGGCGTAGGCGGTGCGCCCGTCGGGGCTGATCTGGCCGGCGCCTTCGGGGCGGTAGGGGCTGGTGACCGAGCCGACGCCGGGGAGCTCGGCGATGGTGTCGAGGGCGGCGCTCATCCGCTGTTCGACGGCGGGGGTGCGGGCGGTCCGGTCGGGCGGGGTGCGCCAGACGACGGTGTCGGTGTCGCCGCCCTGGCCGTGGAAGCCGTCGCGGAGCAGGTCGGCGGCCTTGCCGGATTCGGTGCCGGGGACCTCGTAGTCGTTGGAGAACGCGGTGCCGGCGGTGGCGGCGGCCGCGGCGGTGCCGCCGAGGGCCAGGAGCCAGATCAGGACGGCGACGAGGCGGTGCCGCATGCACCACCGTGCGATTGCTGCCAACGGAACGTGCTCCCTGGTGGTTCGGATCTTCACCGGGGTACGGCCCGACGTAGAACGCATGAACGCATGTGCCCCTAGGGGGTCTCCCCGGGCGGTCCACACCGACACGATCGCAGCGAATGGTGATCGTTGGCCCGTTTCGTGTGCATCATCACAGGCCTGCGGGGGTCTGCGGGACCTTGTACCCCGGGACGGAGGGCCAACGGACGGTCAGGACGACCGTGTCCTCCTCGGCACACCAGGTGTGGTCGACCCCGCGGCCCCAGACCGCGTAGTCGCCCTGCTCGGCGAGGACGACGGTGCGGCCCGGGAACTCCAGCCGGAAGCGTCCGCTGATGAGGACCTGCAGGGCGGTGCGCTCCTCACCCCGCACCCACCGGGCGCGCTCCTCGCCCTTCGGGTGGACTCCCCACTTGATCTCGACGTCCTCGCTGTGCCGGGGGCCGTCCGGGTCCTTGAAGTGGCCGAGGAGCCAGCCGTGGTCGAGGGCTGCGTCGGCGGCGGCCCGGCCGACGTACACGTTGTCGCTCATACGAGGCGAGGCTAATGCAGTTGCAGGGGTGCCCGGACGGCTGGTCAGCTGATCGGATGACGATGGATCTTGCCGAGGTACGGGCGCGGTACGACGCGGAGATGCGGCGCGGGGCGCTGCCCGAGGGGCTCGGGGCGGTGGTGGAGCGGGCCGGTCCGGTGGTACGGCAGAGCGCGCCGGGGCTGGGCTGGAACGCGGTGCTCTGGTCGGAACTGACGGAGGAGACGGCGGACAGCGTGATCGCGGCGCAGGTGGCGCACTTCGCGGGCCTGGGGGCGGACGAGTTCGAGTGGAAGCTGTACGACCACGACGGGCCGGCCGACCTGGGGGCCCGGCTCGCGGCGGCCGGCCTGGTGCCGGAGCCGCCGGAGACGCTGATGGTGGCCCGGGTGGCGGACGTGGCGGCGGAGGCGGCCGTACCGGAAGGAGTGACGCTGGTTCCGGTGACTGACGCGGCCGGGGTGGACCTGATGATGGCGGCGCACGAGGCCGCGTTCGGCGAGTCCTTTCCGCGCCTGCACCACCAGGTCCTGACCCGGCTGGCCGAGGCGCCGGAGACCCTCGCCGCGGTCGTGGCGATGGCGGACGGCCGGCCGGTGAGCGCGGCGCGCATGGAGATGCCGCCCGGCGCCGGGTTCGCCGGCCTGTGGGGCGGCGGCACCGCTCCGGAGTGGCGCGGCAGGGGGATCTACCGCGCCTTGGTCGCCCACCGCGCCCGCATCGCCGCCGCCCGCGGCATCGCGTACCTCCAGGTCGACGCCTCCGACCAGAGCCGGCCGATCCTGGAACGCCTGGGCTTCGAGGTGCTGGGCGTCACCACGCCGTACGTGTGGTGTGCGGCGTAGCGGGCCGCGATGACGAAGGTGACGCTGATCAGCAGCGACCAGGCGGCGAACTTGGCGAGCGGGACGGGCTGCCAGCCGTCGAGCTGGTCGGGGTAGCTCCAGGCCCCCGCGTAGGTCGCGGCGTTCTCGGCGACCCAGAGGAAGAACCCGATCAGTACGAAGGCCAGGGCCAGCGGCATCCGGTACCGGTCGGCGCCCACGGTGAAGTGCACCCAGGTGCCCCACAGGGCGAGGAGCAGCAGGGCGGCCAGCGGCCACCGGAGGTCGGGGAGCCAGTGGTGGGTGAAGAAGTTGAGGTAGACGAGGGCGGCGAGGACGGCCATCGGCCGTGGCCGGTACCGGCCCAGGGAGAGGTCCATCAGCCGCCACGAACGGCACACGTAACTGCCGACGGCCGCGTAGAGGAAGCCGCCGTACAGCGGGACGCCCGCCACCTTGGTGAGGGCCTCCTCCGGGTAGACCCAGGACCCCATCCGGACTTTGACGAGCTCGAAGAGCAGCCCGATGAGGTGGCAGGCGGCGATCACAGCGGTATCGCGGGCCGTGTCCCAGCCGGCCCTGCGGGCCAGCACGGTCAGGCCCACCCCGTAGAGCAGGACCAGGTCGTAGCGGGCCACCGGCAGGTCGGGGAGCAGGCCCGACGCGCCGATGCCGAGGACCAGGGCGACGGGGAAGGCGCAGCAGCGGGCCTGGAGCAGGCCGAAGCGCAGGAGCTGGGCGGCTGCGTGCGCGGTCACGTTCGCGGACATGCTCCCGCAGACGCAGACACCGCCCCCAGGGTTCCGAACCTCCCCCACCCGGCAGCACCTCCCCACCCGCCGTGCGGCCCCTTCCCAGCCCCGCCGGGCTACCTTCCCAGCCCCGCCGGGGTCTGGCATTTCCAGCCCCTCCGGCGTTTGAGGAGCGGGGTCTGGGGCGGAGCCCCAGTTCGGGAAGGGGCGGGGAGGGGAACAGCTCCGCGCAGCGGCCCCCACCCCCGCCCCGGCTTCGCAGCGGGTCCGGGTCCGGGTGCGGCGCCGTTGCGGGGGCCGGCCCCCGGACGCCCGCGCCTCAATCGCCGGCGGGGCTGGAGTTGCCTGCGGCAACCCAGCGGCAAGGGCCGGCGGGCTGCAGGTGCCGGGTCGGGTGCGGCGCCGTTGCCGGGGGCCAGCCCCCGGACCCCCGCGCCTCAAACGCCGGCGGGGCTGGAGGGGGCTTCACCCCCCGGCGGGGCCGGAGGCAGCCCGGCGGGGGTGAAGCGGGCCCGGCGGGGGTGAAGCGGGCCCGGCGGCCCGGGGCGGGGGTGGAGCGGCCCGGCGGGGCTGGAGGGGGCTCCACCCCCGGCGGGGGCCGGAGGCGGCGCGGTGGGGATGGGATTGGCGGGGAGGCCGCGTCAGCGGGGTGTTGGGGCGGGCTGCCAGTACCCCAGGCTGTCCAGCCGCGACTTCGGCAGGCCGAGGTCCTTGCGGAGCCAGGAGGTCAGGGCGCGCGTGGTGGCGGTGTCGCAGGCCAGCCAGACGTACGCGGTGGCCGGATCCGGCGCCAGTGCCGGAAGTTCGGCCTTGACCCGCTCGACCAGGGCCGCACCACCCCGTTCGCGGCGGATCCGGCGGATCTCGTGCCGGCCCGGGTCCAGCCGGACCGGAAGCTCCGCGTCCGAGGCGTGCTGCGTCTCGAACCAGAGGGTGGCCGGGGTGCCCGGGTAGGCGTCCAGCAGGGAGTTGACGGCCGGCAGCGAGGACGGGTCGCCGATCACCAGCAGCCGCTCGGGCGCGGGCACCGGCCGGACGAAGCCGGTGCCCTGGACCGAGGCCTCGATGGTGTCCCCCGGCACGGCCGTGCGCGCCCAGTTGCCGGCCGCACCCCCGTGCAGGGCGAACTCCAGCGAGAAGGTGCCGGCCGCCGGGTCGGGATCGACCAGGGTGTAGGCGCGCTGGTGGGGTTTGCCGTGGTCCTCGAACCACAGGCGCACCCACATGGTCGGGTGCAGGGACTCCCCGGCCGCCGCCAGCAGTCCCCCGTCGGTGAAACCGACCCGCCGGTAGTCCGCCGTGACCTGCTCCGCCCCGGTCACGGTGAACGTGAAGTCCTTGGCGCGCAGGAGTTTGAGGACCACACCCTCCCAGCCCTTGCCCACAGCCATGTCCGTCCACCCCTCTCCCGGCACCCTATAGTTAGGTCAGCCTAACCTGACGCGCCTGGGGGTACGTGTGAGCAGTCCGAGCAAAGCGACCGGTGCGGACCACGCGGTCTACCGGGACTCCCACGGCATCCCCCACCTCCGCGCCTCCGACCCCCTCCAACTCGCCTACTCGCAGGGCCGGATCACCGCCGTGGACCGGGCCTGGCAGCTGGAGGTGGCCCGGCACCGCGCGCAGGGCTCCACCGCCGCCTTCCTCGGCCCCCGCGCCGTCGCCTGGGACCGGTTCGCCCGCCAGGCCCGGCTCCACGACACCGCCCGCCGCTGCTTCGAGGCCTTGGACGCGGAGACCGCCGCCTGGGTCCGCGCGTACGTGGACGGGGTGAACGACGGCCTGGCCCGCGGCGCGGACCGCGACCCGCGGTTCGCGGAGACCGGCCTCTCCCCCGCCCCCTGGCAGCCCTGGGCCCCGCTCGCCGTCTGGCTCTCCATCCACATCCTGTTCACCGGCCTCCCCACCAAGCTGTGGCGCGAGCGGGTCGCCCGCTCCCTCGGCGAGGCGGCCGTCCCCCTGTTCGCCGCCGACGGGCCCGGCAGCTGCGGCAGCAACGGCTGGCTGGTGCCGGGCGACCGCACCGTCACCGGCGCGGCCGTCCTCGCCGGCGACCCGCACCGGACCATCGAGGACCCGGGGGTGTACCAGCAGATACGCCTCTGCTGCCCGGAGTACGACGTCCTCGGCCTCGCCGTCCCCGGCGTCCCCGGCATCGCCCACTTCGGCCACACCGGTACCGCGGCCTGGGCCATCACCAACGCCATGGCCGACTACCAGGACCTGTACGTCGAGGAGTTGCGGGAGGACGACGAGGGCCGGCTGCTGGCCCGTGCCGCCGGCGGCACCTGGGAGCCGGTCGCCCGCCACACCGAGATCCTGACCGTCAAGGACGGGGAGAACTTCCGCCACCTCGAGGTCGAGGTGCTGGAGACCGCGCACGGCCCGGTCGTCGTCCGGCAGGGGGTCGACGGGGCCGAGCAGAACCTGAGCCTGCGCCACCCGCCTCGGGTCCGCGAGGACCTCGGCTTCGCCGCGTTGCCCGCGCTGCTGCGCGCCCGTACGGTCGCCGACATCGACCGGGCCCTCGACGGCTGGGCCGAACCCGTCAACGTGGTCCTCGCCGCCGACACCGAGGGCGGGCTGCTGCACCGGGTCGCCGGCGCCGTACCGCTGCGCGACCCCGCCAACCGGCTGCGGCCGGTGCCCGCCTGGGAACCGCAGTACGCCTGGCGGGGCTGGGCCGACCCGGTCGGCGAACCGGTGCAGGGCTTCGCGGTGATGGCGAACGCGAGGGGCATCGCCTCGCCGTTCGGCGTGGAGTTCGCGCCCGGCCACCGGGCCCACCGGATCCGCGAACTCCTCAGCGGTTCCGCCGGCTGGTCCGCGAAGGACATGGCGGCGATCCACCTGGACACACATCTGGCCTCCGCCGCACCCCTGTTGGAGCTGCTGCCCGCCCTCGACGGCCTCTCCCCCGCGGCGGCCGCGCTGCGCGCACGCCTGCTGGCCTGGGACCGCCGGATGGCGGCCGACAGCACCGACGCAACCGTGTTCGCCGCCTTCCGCGCCGCCCTCACCCGGCGGATCGCCGCCGACCCGGTGTTCGCGGAGCTGGCCGGCCCGCCGACCGGTCCCGAGGTGCTGCACGACCGGCAACTGCTCCTCCCCAAGGCCGGCTACGCGCTGGAAGGCCTGCTCACCACCCCCCTGCTGCCGGAACTGGACCGTCCGGCACATGTCCGGGCGGCCCTGGAGGAGACCGCGGCCGCCACCCCGGACACACCCTGGTCGCAGGTGCACCGCCTGGCGCCCCGGCAGGCGCTGCCGGATCCCGCGACCTCCTGGCCGGGCCTGGGCGGCGACCACGACTGCGTGAACGCCACCTCCTCCGTCCCCGGGGTGTCCGAACTCGTCGTCCGCGCCCCGGCCGCCCGTTACGTCTGGGACCTGGCCCGCCGCGAGGACAGCCTGTGGGTGGTGCCGCTCGGCGCCGACGGAGTGCCGGGCGGCACCCACCACCGCGACCAACTGCCGCTGTGGGCGCGGGGCGAGCTGGTCCCGGTGGTCACCGACTGGGACCGGCTCAGCCGTGAATTCCCGTCAGGAACCCGCTGATCAGCTCCAGCCATTCACCCGGCCGCTCCGCGAACGGCAGGTGCCCGGTGGGGAGTTCCGCATAGCGGGCGCCGTGGAGGGTGTCGGCCAGTTCGCGCTGGAGGGAGAGCGGGACGAGCCGGTCCTCGGTGGTCGCGATGACGAGTGCCGGTACGTCGATCCGCGCGAGGTCGGCCCGCAGGTCGGCCCCGCGCACGAGGGCGGCGTGGTCCCCGCTGCCGGGCGGCACCGCCGCCGCGGTGTCCCGCACGAGGGCCTCCACCTGGTCCGGGCTCAGGCTCTCCAGCACCTTCTCGCTCAGCGCGAGCGGTAGGAGCATCCGTGCGAGCAGCTCTTCGTCCCCGCGCCGGGCCAGCTCGGTCCACGTCCCGGTGACCAGGTCGAGGCGGTTGTCCGAGCGCGCGAAGGTGGCGGTGAGCACGAGCGCGGTGACCCGCTCGGGGTAGCGGGCGGCGATGCGGACGGCGACGTTGCCGCCCAGCGAGTACCCGAGCACGGCGAACCGGTCGAGCCCTTCGGCGTCGGCCGCCGCCACCAGCTGATCGGCGAGCTCGTCGAGCTCGAGCGGCTGCTCGGCCTTCGGCGTGCCGCCGGTGCCGGGGTAGTCGACGCCGACGACGGTGTGACCGGCCGCGAGCCCGTCGAGTATCGCCCCGTAGTTGGACTCGACGGATCCGCCCCCGCCGTGGGCGAGCAGCAGCCCGGGGCCGCGGCTCTCGTTGCGGACGGTGCGGGCGTAGGTGGCGGTACTCATGGATGACCCCGTTCAGTTCGCTAGTGGTCGCTACAGAAAGAACCGTACAGGATTTAACTAGCGATCGCTACAGAAACAATCTTTGTACGAGTGAAGTACGAGTCGACGGAGCGTCGGAATCCGTCCGGCCGGGGAAGGACCCGGCATGGCAGACACCAACAAGCCCCTGCGCAACGCCTCTTGGGTGGTCATCGGCGCGCTGGCGGCACATTTCCGCAGGCAGACGCCGTTCACCCAGGAGAGCCTGGCGGAACACCTCCATGTGGACCGCGAGACGGTCTCGTCCATGGAACAGGGCCGCCGCCTTCTCCAGCCGAAGATGGCGGCGGCCCTCGACGAACTGTTCGCGACGCGCGGGGCGTTGAGCGCGGCGCTGGCGAAGGTTCCGAAGCGGGAGCGGTATCCGGCGTTCGCGATCGAGTTCATCGAGCACGAGCGCGACGCAGCTAGCCTGCTCTGGTACGAGAACCACGTGATCCCGGGGCTGCTCCAAACCCCGGAGTACGCAGCGGCGGTCTTCGGCTGTCTCTTTCCGCCGCTGACCGCGGAAGGGACGGAGCAGCAAACGGCATCCCGGCTGGCCCGGCAGACGCTGTTCAACCGCAAGCCGTGGCCGCCGATGATGCATTTCATCCTGGAACAGGTGGTCCTGGAACGGCCGATCGGCGGCATGGACGTGCTCCGCGAGCAGCTCCGCCACCTGCGGGAGATGACGGAACTCCCGTTCCTCGGACTCCAGGTAATCCCCACGAGCCGGACCACCCACGCCGGCCTCGCGGGGCCGATGATCCTTCTGGAAACCGGCGACCACGACCAGCTCGCCTACCTGGAAGGCCAGCGCGTCAGCTTCCTGTTGGACGATCCCGACGAGGTCCATCCACTGCATCTCAAGTATGGGATGCTGCGTTCCCAGGCTCTCTCCCTGGAGGACAGCAAGGGCCTGTTGGACGACCTGCTAGGAGAGTCATGACACACGAACTGACCTGGTTCAAGTCGAGCTACAGCAGCGACGAGGGAGGCGCCTGCCTCGAAGTCGCCTACCACTGGCGCAAGTCGAGCTACAGCGGCAGCCAGGGCGGCGACTGCGTCGAGATCGCCGCCCACCCCGCCGCCGTCCACGTCCGGGACTCCAAGGTCGCCGACGGCCCGGTGCTCACCGTCTCGCCCGCGACCTGGACCGAGTTCCTCTCCCTCGCGCGCTGAGGCGCATTGACCGGCCGCACCCTCCCGCGCAAAGCTGACCGTTCATCAATTCAGCTTCTCTGGAGGGACATTGACTAGGACGGGCTGGACCTCCGTGACTGGCGGGCCGAGCGGACGTTCGCGACGGCCGGTGAGCGGCGCGAGATCATGCGGACGCTGGAACAGCTGGCCGACGTACTGGACTGGCTGCACTCGGGGAAGGCCACCCCGTCCGGGCGGACCGTGATCCACGGGGACCTGTCCCCGGGCAACGTCATGGTCGACGCCCACGGGCAGGCCACCCTGGTGGACTTCGGGCTCAGCAAACTGACCGCCGACCACCAGACGGCCGAGGTCTGGTTCACGCCGGGATACGCGGCGCCGGAGGTCTTCGAGGGCAAGCGGACGCCGGGCAGGACCGGTACGCCTTCGGGGCCATCGCGTACTTCCTGCTCAGCGGGGAGGCGCCACCGCCGGACCCCGGCCGGTTGGCAGCCTCGCTGACCGCACTGCCGCAGATCGCCACGCTCGACGCCGAGCAGCGGGCGCGGCTGGCGGCGATCTGCTCAGCCGATCCGGGGGAGCGGCCGGTGAGCCTGGCGGCATGGATGAAGGACGTCCGCCGTGCGGTGGTCTCGACGACCGCCTCGACCTCCCAGCAGGCCCCGCAGGACGCGGCCCCGCGGCGGTACGTGCCACCGCCGCCCGCAGCTGCGCCGCTGGTGCCGCCCGTACCGTCGGCACGGCCGGCGGTCCATCCGCCGCCCACGCCCGAGCCCGTCGTACCGGTCGAGTACAGGCCGGCGTACGCGGCACCGGCCCCGGCACCTGAGGCCCGTACGACGGCTCAGCGCAGCCGCAAGCGCGGCAGCGTCCTGCCCGGCCCGAGCTCCGTCTCGCTGACCACCCTGAGGTCGGTCGCGAACGGCGACTACGCCTGGCTGGACGTCGGAAACGGCACGGTGAAGGCCAAGTACTACGAGAACGCCCTGGTCGCCGGGATCGACGACTCCTCCGCCCACAAGACCGCCCGGCTCACCATCTCGGCCGACGGCAAGGCTCTGTACACCGGCGAGATCAGCCTCGGAGCGCCGGAGACGCTGAACCTCAAGCTCGACAACGCCCTGCGGCTGCGCATCAGCTACGCCGACCCGCAGAAGAGGTGCGAGATGGGCCGGCTCGTCCTCGGCGAGCCGACGCTCGCCAAGTAGCGGTACGCACGAGGGGCGGCGTACCGGGCCGGAACCAGGTACGCCGCCCCTCGCGGCACTCACACTGCGCGGGCTCAGCCCTCGGACACGCCCAGGCGCTCCAGGATGAGCTCCTTGACGCGCGCCGCGTCCGCCTGGCCGCGGGTGGTCTTCATGACCGCGCCGACCAGCGCGCCGACCGCCGCGACCTTGCCGCCGCGGATCTTGTCCGCGATGGCCGCGTTGCCGGCGATGGCCTCGTCCACGGCCGCGCCCAGCGCGCCCTCGTCCGAGACGACCTTCAGGCCGCGCTTCTCGACGACCTCGTCCGGGGTGCCCTCGCCCGCGAGGACGCCCTCCAGGACCTGGCGGGCCAGCTTGTCGTTGAGCGAGCCCTCGGCGACCAGCACCGAGACGCGGGCGACGTCCGCCGGGGTGATCGGCAGCTCGTCGACGCCGACACCCTGCTCGTTGGCGTTGCGGGCCAGCTCGCCGAGCCACCACTTGCGCGCCGCGACCGAGTCGGCGCCCGCCTCGATGGTGGCGACGATGGAGTCCACCGCGCCCGCGTTGAGGATCGACTGCATGTCGTGCTCGCTGATCCCCCACTCCTCGCGGAGGCGGTTGCGGCGAACCCGGGGCATCTCGGGCAGGCCGGCGCGCAGCTCCTCGACCCACTCGCGGGCCGGGGCCACCGGGACGAGGTCGGGCTCCGGGAAGTACCGGTAGTCCTCGGCGTTGTCCTTGATGCGGCCGGAGGTGGTGGAGCCGTCGTCCTCGTGGAAGTGACGGGTCTCCTGCACGATCGTGCCGCCGGACTGGAGGACGGCCGCGTGGCGCTGGATCTCGAAGCGCGCCGCGCGCTCGACCGAGCGCAGCGAGTTGACGTTCTTGGTCTCCGAGCGGGTGCCGAAGGTCTCGGTGCCGTTCGGGCGGAGCGACAGGTTGACGTCGCAGCGCATCTGGCCCTTGTCCATGCGGGCCTCGGAGACGCCGAGCGCCCTGATGACCTCGCGCAGCTCGGCGACGTACGCCTTGGCGACCTCGGGAGCGCGCGCTCCCGCGCCCTCGATCGGCTTGGTGACGATCTCGATGAGCGGGATGCCGGCCCGGTTGTAGTCGAGCAGGGAGTGGGACGCGCCGTGGATGCGGCCGGTGGCGCCGCCGACGTGCGTCGACTTGCCGGTGTCCTCCTCCATGTGGGCGCGCTCGATCTCCACGCGGAAGATCTCGCCGTCCTCCAGCTGGACGTCCAGGTAGCCGTTGAAGGCGATCGGCTCGTCGTACTGGGAGGTCTGGAAGTTCTTCGGCATGTCCGGATAGAAGTAGTTCTTCCGGGCGAAGCGGCACCACTCGGCGATCTCGCAGTTCAGCGCGAGGCCGATCTTGATGGCGGACTCGACGCCGATCGCGTTGACGACCGGCAGGGAGCCGGGCAGGCCGAGGCAGACCGGGCAGGTCTGCGAGTTGGGGTCCGCGCCCAGCTCGGTGGAGCAGCCGCAGAACATCTTGGTGCGGGTGCCGAGCTCGACGTGGACCTCGAGGCCCATGACGGGGTCGTACGCAGCGAGGGCCGCGTCGTACGACAGGAGTTCAGTGACAGTCACGGTGGAACTTTCCCTCTCAGCCCAGCAGGACGTCGTCGTCGCCGAGGCGCTTCAGCTCGCGGTACAGGATCGCGAGGCCTGTGGCGATGGCGGCGGCGGACACAACGGCGTCGAGCAGCAGCAGCGCGTCGGACTCGGTGCGGGCCTTGCGGGCCTGCTTGATCACGCTGATGGCACCGAAGGCGGTGGTGCCGATCGACAGGTACGTGCCGGACTTCGACTTCTTGAAGCCCTTGGCCTTGCTCAGTGCACTCACAGGGACGGAGCCTCCTCCAGCAGTGGGTGACCCCAGCGGGCGATGAAGGCGGCCTCGACGGCGGCACCGACCTTGTACAGGCGGTCGTCCTTCATCGCGGGGGCGATGATCTGCAGACCGACCGGGAGACCGTCCTCCGGCGCCAGGCCGCAGGGCAGCGACATGGCGGCGTTGCCGGCCAGGTTGGTCGGGATGGTGCACAGGTCCGCGAGGTACATCGCCATCGGGTCGTCGGCGCGCTCGCCGATCGGGAACGCGGTGGTCGGGGTCGTCGGGGAGACGATCACGTCCACGCTCTCGAAGGCCTTCTCGAAGTCCTGGGTGATGAGGGTGCGGACCTTCTGGGCGGAACCGTAGTACGCGTCGTAGTAGCCGGAGCTGAGCGCGTACGTGCCGAGGATGATGCGGCGCTTGACCTCGGGGCCGAAGCCGGCCTCGCGGGTCAGGGCGGTGACGTCCTCGGCGGAGGTGGTGCCGTCGTCGCCGACGCGCAGGCCGTAGCGCATGGCGTCGAAGCGGGCCAGGTTGGAGGAGGCCTCGGACGGCGCGATCAGGTAGTACGCGGCCAGGGCCAGGTCGAAGGACGGGCAGTCCAGCTCGACGATCTCGGCGCCCAGCTCCTTGAGGAGCTCCACGGACTCGTCGAAGCGCTGCACGACACCGGCCTGGTAGCCCTCGCCGCGGAACTGCTTGACGACGCCGACGCGCATGCCGGCGACGGAGCCGTTGCGGGCCGCCTCGACGACCGGCGGGACCGGGGCGTCGATGGAGGTGGAGTCCAGCGGGTCGTGGCCGGCGATGACCTCGTGGAGGAGGGCCGCGTCCAGGACCGTGCGGGCGCAGGGGCCGCCCTGGTCGAGGGAGGAGGAGAAGGCCACCATGCCGTAGCGGGAGACCCCGCCGTACGTCGGCTTCACGCCGACCGTGGCGGTGACGGCGGCGGGCTGGCGGATGGAGCCGCCGGTGTCCGTGCCGATGGCGAGGGGCGCCTGGTAGGAGGCGAGGGCCGCGGAGGAACCGCCGCCGGAGCCGCCCGGGATGCGGGTGAGGTCCCACGGGTTGCCGGTGGGGCCGAAGGCGCTGTTCTCGGTGGAGGACCCCATGGCGAACTCGTCCATGTTGGTCTTGCCGAGGATGACGACGTCGGCTTCCTTCAGCTTGCGCGTGAGGGTGGCGTCGTACGGCGGGATCCAGCCCTCGAGGATCTTCGAACCGACGGTGGTCGGGACCCCGACGGTGGTGAAGATGTCCTTCAGGGCGAGCGGTACGCCGGCCAGCGGGCCGAGCTTCTCGCCGGCGGCGCGCTTGGCGTCGACGGCGCGGGCCTGGGCGAGGGCGCCGTCGCGGTCGACGTGGAGGAAGGCGTGGACCTTCTCGTCGACGGCGTCGATGCGGGCCAGGTGGGCCTCGGTGACCTGGACGGCCGTGAGCTCGCCGGAGGCGATCTTCTCGGCGGTCTCGGCGGCGGTGAGCTTGATGATGCTGTGGTCACTCATGTGATTAGTCCTCCCCCAGGATCTGCGGCACCTTGAAACGCTGCTGCTCCTGTGCCGGGGCGCCGGAGAGCGCCTGCTCGGGGGTGAGCGAGGGACGGACCTCGTCCGCGCGCATGACGTTGGTCAGCGGGAGCGGGTGGGAGGTCGGCGGGACGTCTTGGTCGGCGACCTCGGCGACGCGGGCGACCGCGCCGATGATGTCGTCCAGCTGTCCGGCGAAGTGGTCCAGCTCTTCGGCCTTGAGCTCCAGACGGGCCAGCCGAGCGAGGTGAGCGACCTCCTCGCGCGTGATGCCAGGCATGCAGCGATCCTCTGGGGGTGGGTTGTGTGGATGTTCCAGGCCCAATCCTATGGGGCGGGGCCCCTTCCCCACGAAACGCTTTGCCCCCGGGGCGGCCGGGACCGCTGCGCGGAGCCGTGCGGCGCCGTTGCGGGGGGGGGGGGCCCCCCCCCCCCCCCCCCCCCCCCCCCCCCCGGGGGGGGGGGGGGGGGCGGCGCCCCCCCCCCCCCCCGGGGCCC
>NZ_JBFBAV010000040.1:0-65610 GCF_040689505.1 Streptomyces sp. NPDC051211 | reverse complement strand
ACTGGGGCTCCGCCCCAGACCCCGCGCCTCAAACGCCGGCGGGGCTGGAATGTGCTGCGCACATCCAGCCCGCGCGGCGTTTGAGCGCACGGGCGGGGTGGGGAAGGCCCCGCGCAGCGGCTACTTCTCGGTGACTCCGGCCGAGTCGAACGTGGCGACCTCGTGCATCGCGCGCGCAGCACTCTGCACCAGCGGAAGGGCCAGCAGCGCCCCGGTCCCCTCGCCGAGGCGGAGGTCCAGATCGACCAGCGGGCGCAGGCCCAGCTTGTTCAGGGCGGCGACGTGGCCGGGCTCGGCGCTGCGGTGGCCCGCGATGCAGGCGGACAGGGACTCCGGGGCGATGGCGCGGGCCACCAGCGCGGCCGCTCCGGCGCTGACGCCGTCCAGGATGACCGGCGTACGGAGCGAGGCGGCGCCGAGGATCAGGCCGACCATCGCCGCGTGCTCCAGCCCGCCGATGGCGGCGAGCACGCCGATCGGGTCGGCCGGGTCGGGCCGGTGCAGTTCCAGCGCCCGCCGGACCACGTCGACCTTGCGGGCGTGCGTCTCGTCGTTGATGCCGGTGCCGCGCCCGGTGACCTCCGCCGGGTCGACCCCGGTGAACACCGAGATCAGGGCCGCGGACACGGTGGTGTTCGCGATCCCCATCTCGCCGGTGAGCAGGCCCTTGTTGCCGGCGGCCACCAGATCGCGGGCGGTCTCGATGCCCACCTCGATGGCGGCGACGGCCTCTTCGCGGCTCATCGCCGGTCCGGTGACCATGTCGGCGGTGCCGGGGCGCACCTTGCGCGGGAGCAGGCCCGGGGTGGCCGGGAGGTCGCCGGCGACGCCCACGTCGATGACGCAGACCTCGGCGCCGACCTGGTTGGCGAAGGCGTTGCAGACGGCGCCGCCGCCCAGGAAGTTGGCCACCATCTGGGAGGTGACCTCCTGCGGCCACGGGGTCACGCCCTGGGCGTGCACTCCGTGGTCACCGGCGAAGATGGCGACCGCGGCCGGCTCCGGGATCGGCGGCGGGGAGACCCGGGAGAGGCCGGACAGCTGCGCGGAGATGATTTCCAGCATGCCGAGCGCCCCGGCGGGCTTCGTCATGCGCTTCTGCCGCTCCCAGGCCTCGCCGAGCGCCTTGGCGTCCAGCGGGCGGATGCTGCCGACGGTCTCGGCGAGCAGGTCGTGCGGCTCCTCGCCGGGCAGGGCGCGGCGGCCGTAGGTCTCCTCGTGGACCACCCAGGACAGCGGGCGGCGCTTGGACCAGCCGGCCTGCATCAGCTCGGGCTCGTCCGGGAACTCGTCCACGTAGCCGACGCAGAGGTAGGCGACCACTTCGAGGTGCTCGGGCAGGCCGAGGGCGCGGACCATCTCGCGCTCGTCGAAGAAGCTGACCCAGCCGACGCCGAGGCCTTCGGCGCGGGCGGCGAGCCAGAGGTTCTCGACGGCCAGGGCCGAGGAGTACGGGGCCATCTGCGGCTGGGTGTGCCGGCCGAGGGTGTGGCGGCCGCCGCGGGTGGGGTCGGCGGTGACCACGATGTTCACCGGGGTGTCGAGGATGGCCTCGATCTTCATTTCCTTGAACTGCTTCGCCCGGCCCTTGGGCAGGGACTTGGCGTACGCCTCCCGCTGGCGCTGGGCGAGCTCGTGCATGGTCCGCCGGGTCTCGGCGGACCGGATGACCACGAAGTCCCAGGGCTGGGAGTGGCCCACGCTGGGGGCGGTGTGCGCGGCTTCGAGGACTCGCAGCAGCACCTCGTGCGGGATGGGGTCGGTGCGGAAACCGTTGCGGATGTCGCGGCGCTCGCGCATGACGCGGAGTACGGCTTCCCGCTCGGCGTCGGCGTAGCCGGGGGCGGCCTCGCCCGGGGAGTGCTGCGGGACCTCCGCGACGGGCTCGGCGTTCTCGGCCGGCTCCGCGTACTCGGCCGCGGCGGCCGGCACGGGCTGCTGGGCCGGTTCGGCAGGGGCGGGCTGCTCGGCCGGAACCGGCTGCTCGGCCTGCCCGGCTTCGGCGGGGGCCGTCAGGTACGGGTCCGGGTCGAGGGGCCCGGTGACGGCGACGGCCTCGGCGGGCGCCGGCTCCACGAGGACGGGCTCCACGAGGGCAGGCTCGGCGAGGACGGGCTGGGGGGCGGCGACGGCTGCGGGCTCCGCCGCCGGGTCGACGGCCGGTGCGTCCGGTGCGTCCGGTGCATCCGGTACGGCCTGGTCCGGCAGACCGGCCGGTTCGGCGACGGCCTGCGGCTCCGGGGCGGAGTCGGGCGCGGGGGCCTCGGCCGCGGGCTGGGGTGCGGTTTCGACGACGACGGCCGCTGCGGCCGGCTCGGGCACGGCGCCGGCGGCGTCGGCGGCGTCGGCCGCTGCCTGGTCTCCGGTGTCCCCTGTCAGATCGAAGGCGGGGGCGGGCTCGGCCGGCTCCGCGATCTCGGCCGGGGCGGCCGGGCTCAGCGGGCTCTCGGCCTCGGCGGTCAGCGGCGGCTGCGGCTCGGCAGCGGGCTCCACGGCCACCGGGGCGGGGGCGGCGGGCACCGCCTCGGGGGCGATGTCGGCGGGCAGCAGGCCACCGGCTTCGGCCGCCGGTTCGACGGGCGCCTGCCCGGCCGGCACGGCAGAGCTCAGCAGACCGCCGGCTTCGGCGGCGGGCTGCGGCGCCACGGCAGGAGCGACCGCTGCCTCGGCGGCCGGCGCGACGGCGGGCTCGGCCACCGGCACCACGGCCGGCTCCGGGACGGCGGCGGGGTCCGCCGACCGCTCGGGCGACGCGGGCGAGGGCGCCGGCGCGGGCTCGGCGGCGGCAGCGGCCGGGAGCGGCTCCGCCATCGGCTGCTCCGGGGCCTGAACCACGGTTTCTGCAGGCTCGGCCACGGGCGCCGCCGGCCACGGGACGCCGGTCTGGACCGGGATGTCGAGGTACTCGGGGCCGGGCTGGGCCGCCGGAACGGGGGCGGGGACCGGGGCCGGGCCGCGGTCGGCCAGGGAGCGGACGACTCCGCCGGAGGCGTCCGGGACGGGCGGGCCCATGTGCAGCGGGCGCCGGGCCGGCGGGGCCGCCTGCGCGGCGGGGGCGGCGGGCGCCGGGGAAGCCAGGTGCAGGCCGCCGAGGTCGATGGCGCCGGAGTCCCGGCCGCCCGCCTCGTGCGCACCGTCCGTGTAGGGGGCCTCGGCGTAGCCGGGCTCCGCGTACGGCGCTTCGGCGTAGGGAGCTTCGGCGTACGGGGTTTCGGCGTACGGGGTTTCGGCGTAGCCCTCGACCGGGTACGTCGGCACCGGCGGGACCACCTGCGGGTCGCTCCAGGAACCCTGGCCGCTGGGCATCAGCAGCAGTTCGTCCTCATCCTCGCCGGGGTTGTCCGCGAGGTCCTGGAAGGCGTAGGCGCCCGGCGCCGGGATCGGCGCGGGGATGCCCTGCTGCTCCGCCATGCCCGCGTTGTCCGGAAGGCCCTCGCCCGGAACCTGGCCGGTGTCGGTCATGCGTACCCCTCGCCCATCGGTTGTGCTTCTCCGTCGCCCGGCGCCCGTAGGACCGGCCGAGCCCGGCAAGTCGAACGTGCGCGGTTGCCGGACGGCGCGAACACCTCACGCACCCCCGCCGCCGACAACCACTAAGCATTGTCGCGCCCGTTCGCCCCCGTGGCGGCCATTACCGCCCCGGTCCGCTGTGGACTGCGCCACGTCGCGCGTCCTCCGGTGCCGCCGTACTCCGAAGGTCGTGACGTCCTGGGCAGTACGACGATCGGCCAGCCTACCCGGGCGGCGTGGCTAGCGGGGCACGGGGCGGGTGGCGGCGAGCAGGAAGACCACCGACCGGTCCCGCTCGGCCCAGGTCGTGGTGTCGAGGCCGAGGGACTGGAGGAGGGCGCATTCCACCGCGTACCCGTGTCCGGTCAGGGCGCGTCCGATGGCCTCCGCTTCGTCGCGCGTGGAGGCGTGGGTGACGATCCGTTCGGGACGGCGGTCGGCGCAGGCCTCGACCACCGGGACTCCCCCGCCGCCGATGCGTACGACGTCGGGTTCGGGCAGGGATTCGAGGACGTGCGGGGCGGTGCCGTGCACGGTCTGGATCTGTACTCCGCGCTTTCGGGCGGCGGCAGTTGTGCGTTCGCAAGCGCCCGGGTCGGCGTCCACGGCGATGACGGCGGCGCCGAAGCCGGCCGCGTCCACGGCGAGGGCGCCGGAGCCGGAGCCGATGTCCCAGAGCAGGTCTCCGGTGCGCGGGCCGAGGCGGGCCAGCTGGGCCGCGCGCAGCTGCGCCGAGCCGCCCTCGGTGGAGGCCGGCCCGGGGTGGGCCCAGCCGCGGGGGGTGTCGGCCGGGGAGTGGCCGAGGAGCCAGCCGGCCTCGGTGGCGACCTGTCCGCCGCCGCCGATGACGATGACCACGTTGGGGTCTCGCCAGCTGTGGTCGGCCGCCTTGTCGGAGGTGAGAACGGTCACCTGTTCCCGGTCGGTGCCGAGTTCCTCGCAGATGACGAAGGTGCGGTGCACGCCTTCGAGGAGCAGGGCGAGTTCGGCGGGGCCGGCGCCGGGCGAGGTGAGGACGGCGACCTTGGAGTGGGCGCGGCAGACGTTGACGGCGCGGCGCAGGGTGCGGCGCTGGGCGACGACCACCTGGGCGTCGTCCCAGGGCATGCCGGCCCGGGCGAAGGCGGCGGCGACGGAGGAGACGGCGGGGACCACTTCCACTTCGAGGCCGTGTTCGGGCGCGCGGAGGGTGCGTACGACGCCGAAGAAGCCGGGGTCGCCGTCGGCGAGGACGACGGCGGTGCCGCGGTGGCCGGCGATGCGGCGGGCGGCGAGGCCGAGGCTGCCGAGCCGGATGCGTTCGGCGGTGGGCGGGACCTCGGGGAGGGCGAGGTGGTGGCCGGCGCCGGCCACCAGGGTGGCGGCGGAGAGCGCGGACCTGGCGGCCGCGGTGAGGGGCGATCCGTCCCAGCCGATCACCGTGACCCGGTCGGCCATCGTCGTCAGTCTCCAGATCCTGGGGTGGGGGGGAGGAGGCGTGGGCAAGTGAGACTACCCGGTGATCGGGTCAGTTCCAGTCGGTGGAGACGGCGTATCCGCCGGCTTCGGCCATCTGGCCTCCGTAGTCGTCCCCGTACTCGTCGAGGCCTTCGAGGTCCTCGGGGACCAGGCTCCAGACGATCAGGTCGGTGCGGGTGTCGGCCCACCGGCCGTCCTCGGTCTGGGTGCGCACTATCCAGGCGTTGCGCAGGACGCCTTCACTGATGCAACCGATCTTCTGGGCCACCTGCTGGGAGGCGGTGTTGTCGGCGGCGGTGCGCAGTTCGAGGCGTTCGAAGCCCTGGTCGCGGAAGAGCCACTGGGCGACGGCGAGGACGGACTCGCTGGCATAGCCCTCGCCGCGGGCCCAGGGGGCGGTGACGTAACCGACCTCGGTGGCGCGGGTGCGCCAGTTGGTGTTCTGGAGGTGGATGACGCCGACCAGGCGCTGGGTGAGGAACTCGGTGACGGCGAAGACGATGCCGCGGCCCTCGGTGCGTTCGGCGTGGGCGTGCCGGGTGGCCCACTTGTACGCGTCGGCGTGGGTGTAGGGGTGCGGGACGGAGGTCCAGGCGGTGACGAGTTCGTCGTTCATCATCTCGGTGAGCGCGGCGACGTCGCCTTCCTCGAACGGGCGCAGCACCAGCCGGTCCGTGCTGATGGAGACGTCCGGGAAGGTGGTAGTCATGCGCAGCTCCATGCCTGAGACGGTGGTGCGGGACCGTTTGTGCGGGCCTTAGAGCCACAGCATGCAGCATCGGCCCCGGGATGTGCATGGCCGGGCCCCGCGCCCCCGTTTCGGGGATGCGGGGCCGGTGCCGTGCGGTGCCGCGAAGGCGGCGGAGGTCAGGACTTCGGGGCGCCGAGGGCCGGGATGACCGAGCCGTCGTACTTGTCCTCGATGAACTTCTTGACCTCGGGCGAGTTCAGGAGCTTGGCGAGCTTCTGGATCCGCGGGTCGTTCTCGTTGCCCTTCTTCACGGCGAGGAAGTTGGCGTACGGGTTGCCCTCGGACTTCTCCAGGGCCAGGGCCTGCTCCTTGGGCTTGAGGTCGGCCTCGATGGCGTAGTTGCCGTTGATCACGGCGGCGTCGACCTCGCCGAGGGCGCGGGGCAGGGTGGCGGCCTCCAGCTCCTTGAACTTCAGGCCCTTGGCGTCGGTGATGTCGGAGAGCTTGGCGGTGGCGCCGACGCCGTCCTTGAGGGTGATGAGGCCGTTGTCCGCGAGCAGGTGGAGGGCGCGGCCCTCGTTGGTGTTGTCGTTGGGGACGGCGATGGTCTGGCCGGACTTGATGTCGGCCAGGGCCTTGGCCTTCTTGGAGTAGAGGCCGAGGGGCTCCAGGTGCACGTTGGCCACCGGGACGATGGTGGTGCCGTTCTTGGCGTTGAAGTCGTCGAGGTACGGCTTGTGCTGGAAGTAGTTCGCGTCGACCTGGCCGTCCTGGGTGGCCCTGTTGGGCAGGACGTAGTCGGTGAACTCCTTGACGTCCAGCTTGAGGCCTTCCTTGGCCGCCAGGTTGTCCTTGACGAACTTCAGGATGTCGGCGTGCGGGGTCGGGGAGGCCGCGATGACGAGGGCGGCGTTGGTGTCGGTCGTGCCGTCGGCCTTCTTGGCGGCCGGGTCGGAGGAGCTGCCGCAGGCGGTCAGGCCCAGGGCGAGCGCGGCGGATGCGGCGGCGACAGCGGTGACCTTGGTGTTCTTGCGCACGAAGAGTGCCTCTTTCTTGGTGGTGCGGACGTTGCCCGAGCACGACAAGTGCGGGCTGTGGGGTGGAGAAGTCTGGGGGCCGGGCCGGGCCGGTTCAGGCCGTCCGGCCGCGGCGGGCGAGCAGGCGCACCGCGCCGTCGCCGATCAGCTGAACGGCCGTCACGATCACGATCAGCAGGATGACCGTGGCGAGCATGAACTCGCTCTCGAAGCGCTGGTAGCCGTGGGTGATGGCGAGGCTGCCGAGGCCTTCGCCGCCGACGGCGCCGGCCAGGGCCGAGTAGCCGATGAGCGCGATGACGGTGGTGGTGAGTCCGGAGACCAGGGAGGGCAGGGACTGCGGGAGCAGCACCTTCCACACGAGGGTGGGGATGCCGCCGCCCATCGACTGGACGGCCTCGATCAGGCCGTGGTCGACTTCCCGGACGGAGGTCTCGACCAGGCGCGCGAAGAAGGGGATGGCGCCGATGGAGAGGGGCACGATCATCGCGGTGGGGCCGATGTAGGTCGGAATTCCGGTGAAGACGCCGATGACCCATGTGGTGACGGGGATGAGCCAGATCAGCAGGATGATGAACGGCATGGACCGGCCGATGTTCACGATCACGCCGAGGACCTTGTTGAAGGGACGGTTCTGCAGCAGTCCCCCCTTGTCGGTCAGGACGAGCAGGATGCCCAGCGGGAGGCCGCCGAGCACGGTGACCACGGTGGCCCACAGGACCATGTAGAGGGTGTCGTACGTGCCCTGGCTGAGCAGGGGCTCCATCTCGGACCAGGTCACTGGGCACCGTCCTTGGCGAGCTCGGTGGTGGCGGCGAGCTCGGTGAGCTCGGTGTCGGCGTCGACGACGTCGACCTGCAGGCCCTGCTCGCGCAGGAAGCCGACGGGCACCACGTTGTCCTCGTAGCGGCCGGGCAGTTCGATGCGCATGCGGCCGATCTGCCGGCCGCCGACGGTGTCCATGGCGGCACCCAGGATCGATATGTCGATGTTGTAGGTGCGGGCCAGTTGCGAGATGACCGGCTGGGTGGCGGTCTCGCCGTGGAAGGTGACGTCGACGACGGTGTGCTCGTCGGTGCTGGCGGCGCCGCTGAGCGGGAAGAGTTCGGCGGCGAGCTCGGAGCCGGGGGTGGCGAGCAGCTCGGAGACGGTGCCGGACTCGACGATCCGTCCCTTCTTCATCAGGGCCGCGGAGTCGCAGATGGTCTTGACGACGTCCATCTCGTGCGTGATGAGCAGGACGGTCAGGCCGAGCTGGCGGTTGAGGTCGCGCAGCAGCTGCAGGATGGAGCGGGTGGTCTCGGGGTCCAGGGCGCTGGTGGCCTCGTCGGAGAGGAGCACCTTGGGTTCGCCGGCCAGGGCGCGGGCGATGCCGACGCGCTGCTTCTGACCGCCGGACAGCTGGCCCGGGTAGGCCTTGGCCTTGTCGGCGAGGCCGACGAGGTCGAGGAGTTCCAGCGCCTTGCGGGAGCGCTCGCGGCCGGAGACGCCGAGGATCTCCAGGGGCAGCTCGATGTTGTCCTGGACGGTGCGCGAGGACAGCAGGTTGAAGTGCTGGAAGACCATGCCGATGCGGCTGCGGGCCTCGCGGAGTTCCTTGCCGGCGCGGCGGCTCTTGCCGGCCAGGGCGGTGAGGTCGAGTCCGTCGACGGTCACGGTGCCGGAGGTGGGGCGTTCCAGCAGGTTCACGCAGCGGATGAGCGAGGACTTGCCGGCGCCGCTCTGGCCGATGACTCCGTAGACCTCGCCCTCACGGACGTGGAGGTCCACGCCGTCCAGGGCGGTGACCTCGCGGCCACGGGACTGGTAGACCTTCGTGAGGCCCGATGTGGTGATCACAGGATTTCCGTCGCTGTCGAGTGCGCGGCGCGGACGTACGCCGGCACGGGGCAAACATCTGGGGGAACGCGGGCAGGAGCGGTCCGGGACACGGACGGGCTCGGCCCGGGTCTCGCTTCGGGGCGCGAGGCGTGCGGAGAAGGGGCCCTCAGAAGGCGCACATTCGACACATACAACGAGCACCGGGCGTCATCATCGCCTCGGTCGCAAGGGTGCGGCTGCTCGTCGTGGTCATGCGCCCCAGTAAAGCAGACGGTCCCCCTGACCGATCAGCGGCGTCCGCTATACGGACGGATTGTGGCCGCATAGCGGACAACAGCGAGCAGACCCGATCCCCCGTGCCTGAGGGCTCGGGGCGGCGGGCGAGCCCGGCCCCAGGGGTGCGCGCATCGGGTCTTTCGGCCCGTAATACCCTCGCTGCATGCTCGACGCCCTGACGATCGCCATCGGCGTGGCCGCCCTCGCCCTCGCCGCCTGGTGCGGATTCGCCGCCTACCGGGACCAGCCGACCAAGGACTGGCACTTCATCGGCATGGCCGTGGTGACCCTGCTGGTGCTGGTGCAGCTGGCGATCGGGCTGGTCAGGCTGGCGCAGGGCGAGAAGCCCGACGAGGGCGGCGTGATCTTCACGGCCTATCTGCTCGGCGCCTTCGCCTCGGTCCCGGCCGCCGGGCTGCTCAGCCTGAGCGAGCGCACCAAGTGGGGCTCCGTGACGGTGGCCGCCGGTGCGGTCGTCCTCGCCGTGCTCGAAGTACGGCTCCACGACATCTGGGGAGGCACCGGTGCCTGACACCACCACGGCGAAGGCCCCGGAGGGCGCGCGCGAGCGGCTGGTCTCCGGGCCCGGGCTGCTGCTGGTCTGGCTGTACGGGGTGATGGTGGTGGGCGCGGTCTCGCGCTCGATCTACCAGATCTCCACCGAGTTCGGCCGGGCGCCGCTGGCGTACGCGCTGTCCGGGGTCGCCGCGCTGGTCTATGCGTTCATCACGTACTCGCTGGTGCGCGGCGGGGAGACGGCCCGCAAGGCGGCGCTGTTCTGCTGCGCCGCCGAGCTGGCCGGTGTGCTGCTGGTCGGCACCTGGACCCTGGTCCGCCCGGACGTCTTCCCCGACGCGACGGTGTGGTCGGACTTCGGGATGGGCTACCTGTTCATCCCGGTGATCCTGCCGGTCACCGGGATGCTCTGGCTCAGGAAGGCGCGCGCCGCGGCAGGTCCTACGCGCTGACCGCGTAGTCGGCGGGGCGGGCGGCGTCCTTCTCCAGGATCACCAGTTCCACGCCGTCCGAGGCGGTGCGGCCGCCGACGGCGACGTAGCCGGCCTTGCGGTACAGCCGCAGGTTGGACTCGCTCTTGCGGCCGGTGTGCAGGCGGTAGCGGGTGGTCTCGGCGCGGCCGGCCAGCTCCTGTTCCACGGCGCGCAGCAGCCGGGCTCCCAGGCCGTGGCCCTGGAGCCGCGGGTGGACGCAGAGCTTGGCGATCTTGCCGGTGCCGTCCTCGTCGGTGGAGCCGCGGACCGTCCCGACCACCTCGTCGCCGAGCCGGGCCACCAGCACCGTGTCCGACTCGAGCTCCGCCTTGAGGGAGTCGAGGGACTGGGTGAGGGGCTGGATGCGGTAGTTGCCGTAGAGCTCGGCCTCGCTCTGGAAGGCCAGGTACTGGAGCTTGAAGATCTGCTCCGCGTCCTCGCCGGCCGCCGCCGAAATGGTCACGCTCATGCCCATGTGCGCACGCCTCCTGCTCACCCGGTAGCCCTGTGGTCTACCGCTCCCTTCCCCGCGGGCCGGGAGCCGCAACCTCTGCAGCCAGCATTCTGCGCAGACATCCCAGGCAACGGGAACGTACGGGCCCTAAACTTCCTTGTGAGATACCCAACTCTCCTGCGATTTCACGGTAGGTGAGGTCTCTTGGCGAAAGAAGTGCCCGGAGGAGCTCCGGGCAGCGTCCGGGCAATCGGGCTACCGCCGATCGGAGGGCCCGGTGCTGCTCCCGGTCGAGCAGGCGCTGTTCGAAGCCCGGTCCTTCGGGCTGTGCGCCGCCGACCAGGTCGGGCCGGTGCCCGTACGGGACCTCGCGGCGGGTGCGGCGCCGGGCGCGGCGGGCCTCGGCCCGGACGGCGCGGCGCAGCCAGCGGGCGGGTTCCACCGGTCGGGCCGGGCCTGATTCCAACAGGCGTACCCAGACGGCTTGTTCGAGGTCGGCCGGCTCCACTCCGGCGGCCGGGGCCTCTGCGGCCGCCTCCGCCGAGAGCAGCGGCCCGAGTTCCTTCACCAGGTCCATGCCGGGCGGGACGCGGCGGCCGCGGCCGGCGGTTTCCCGTCCGGCCGCGGCCCACCCGAAGGAGGGGTTCCGGTCAGTGGTTGACGGGGCGGCGGCCCGGGCGGAAGGCCTCGGCGGCGAGCAGCCCGGTGTCCGGGTTGTCGGTGAAGATCCCGTCGATGCCCTGTTCGAAGTAGCGGCGGTAGGCGCCGAAGACGTCCCCGTAGGCGGCCGGATCGGTGCCCTTGCGGAAGTCCGCGGGCAGGAAGTTGTTCTCGTTGCGTGCGGTCCAGGGGTGCAGGACCAGGCCGCAGGCGTGGGCGTCCCTCACCAGGGTGGTCGGCGTGCCGAGCTTGCCGCCGGAGTCCCTGGGGATGATCAGGTCGAGGGTGGGGCCGAGGCCCTGGGCGAAGCCGGAGATCCACTTCAGGCCCTCGGGGGTGACCAAGTCGGCCACCGTGCGCGGGTCCCCGGCCTGCTCGAAGTCCCAGGGGCGGGTGGTGGCGGCGGCCAGCAGGACCACGCGGGGCGAGGAGACCAGCCGGGCGAGCCGCTGCATGCTGGAGGGCTCGAAGGACTGGAGGAAAACCGCCGAGTCGCGGCGGTCGCGTCCGTAGCGGCGCAGCAGCTTGGCGAGGGGCTCCTCCAGGCCGAGGCCGAGGGCCCGGAAGTAACTCGGGTGCTTGGTCTCCACGTGCAGCCAGACCCGCTTGCCGCGGCGGCGGCCCTCGCGGTCGGCCCAGCGCAGCACCTCCTCGAAGGTGGGCACCTCCCAGCGGCCGTCGTAGAGGGTGTTGCGCTGCCGCAGGGCGGGGATGCGTTCCTTCGCGCGCAGGGTCTTGAGCTCGGCCAGGGTGAAGTCCTCGGTGAACCAGCCGGTCACCGGCACCCCGTCCACCGACTTGGTGGTGCGGCGGGAAGCGAACTCGGGGTGGTCGGCGACATCGGTGGTGCCGCCGATCTCGTTCTCGTGGCGGCACACCAGGTGGCCGTCCCGGGTGGGCACCAGGTCCTGCTCGACCACGTCGGCGCCGAGGTCGAGGGCCAGCTGGTAGGAGCCGAGGGTGTGCTCGGGGCGGTAGCCGCTGGCTCCGCGGTGCCCGATGACGGTGGGGTACGGCAGGTCCCGGTAGCCGCCGCGGTCACCGCGCCCGCCCTGGTTCTCCTGCTCGCCGCTGCCGCCGGCGGCGGCCGCGGGAGTCGCGCCCAGCCCCAGCGCGCTGCCGCCCGCCGCGAGCACGGCCGCCCCCAGTACCGTGCGCCGTGCTGCCCCGCCCTGTGTCATGAGATACGTCTCCCCATCGTCAGTAGGCACCGAGGCCCCGGGGTCTGAAGGGGCCATCGGGGCCAATGGCCCGAATCGGCCCGGCGATGGTAGGCACCGTGGGGTGTCCGGTGGGCGATGATGGAAGGAACATGGCGGAAACGTGCGTCAACACGACGTATCCATCTCGTGAACCCGATGTGCGCTCCGCCGTGACCCGCGAGTATCGTCCACACCTGCACTCGGGGCGCACCGCCGCGCCGCGGTGCGCACCCGCTTGTCGACGCCGGAGGGCTCACGTTGTTCCGTACCGCGCTCATCAAAGCCACTGTCGGACCCGTCATGCGCATGTTGTTCCGCACCCGGGTGGAGGGTGTGGAGAACATTCCCGGCAGCGGTCCGGTGATCCTCGCGGGCAACCACCTCACGTTCATCGACTCCATGATCCTCCCGCTGGTGTGCGACCGCACGGTCCACTTCATCGGCAAGGACGAGTACGTGACGGGCAAGGGCCTCAAGGGCCGGCTGATGGCCTGGTTCTTCACCGGCGCCGGCATGATCCCGGTCGACCGGGACGGCGCGAACGGCGGTGTCGCGGCGCTGATGACGGGCCGCCGGGTGCTGGAAGAGGGCAAGATCTTCGGCATCTACCCGGAGGGCACCCGCTCCCCCGACGGCCGCCTCTACCGCGGCCGCACCGGCATCGCCCGCCTCACGCTGATGACCGGCGCGCCGGTGGTCCCGTTCGCCATGATCGGCACCGACAAGCTCCAGCCGGGCGGCAAGGGCATGCCCCGGCCGGGCCGGGTCACCGTCCGCTTCGGCGAGGCGATGGAGTTCTCCCGCTACGAGGGCATGGACCGCGACCGCTATGTGCTGCGGGCGGTCACCGACTCGGTGATGGCGGAGGTCATGCGGCTGTCCGGCCAGGAGTACGTCGACATGTACGCGACCAAGGCGAAGGCGGCCTGAGCCGGGTCACTGGCGCCTGAGTGACCGGCTGACGCCCGCCGCCGTCGTGGTGGCCAGGATCCAGCCGGTGACGATCAGCAGGTACGAGAGCCACTGCTGCCAGCCGGCCGGTGCGAAGGCCTGTTCCTGCCCGAAGCCGATGATCGGCAGCATCAGGTCCAGGGTGTAGAAGACCGGGTTGAAGTCGGGGGCCTCGCCGGCCTTCAGCGGGCGCGGGTGCTTCAGCGCGTACGCGACCGAGCCGACGAGCAGCAGGGCCACCAGCCAGCCCGCGGCCCGCATCGGGCGGAAGCCGTAGCCGACGGTGGCGTCCTGGAGCAGGCCCCAGGAGCGGGTGTGCCGGGGCAGGGTGTGCCGGTGCCGGCGAAGTTTGGCGAACTGGACGGTGCGGGCGGCGGCCTCGTCGCCCACCGTGCGGTAGGCGGCCGCGAGCTGTTCGTAGGCGTACGGGAGATAGCCGTCCTCCTCCCGCTCCAGCAGTGGCAGCCGTTCCTCCGCCGGCAGGGTGGGGTGCAGCACCCGGTAGGTGAGCCCGTCCATGCGGACCACCGGAGGCCAGACGTCGGGCTCGGCGTAGAGCATGTCCAGCTGGCTGCGGCGCAGGTTGACGATTCCGTCGATGGTGGCGCACTTGCGGAGCCAGAACTCGCCGATGGTGGCGCTGCTGGCGCGCAGCGCCACGTTGCCGGGATTGGCCAGGCGGGCCCGGCTGAGAACGAGCTGGCCGGGGATGCGGGCTCCGGTGAGGTTGATCATGCCCTCGGCCTCCAGGCGGCTGCCGCGCAGGTCGGTGCCGACCGAGAGGGTCTCGGCGTGCAGGGCGACGTCACCGGGGTTGATCAGCCGGGCCCGGTCCAGGTTGATCTGGCCGGCCACGGTGGCGCCGTTGATGCGGAGCTGGCCGTGCACGGTGAGCCCGTGGGCGATGATGTCGGTGCCTATGTCGGCGTGGTTGAGCTGGAGCGGGGGCTCGTCGGCCTCGTCCGGGAGGCTGCCGGGCCGGATCACCGCGCCTTGGAGGAAGAGGCCGCCGGCGATCTTGGCGCCGGCCAGCCGGACGGGGCCGTTGATCCGGCAGCAGGAGAGCCGCAGCACCACCTCCACCCGGACGGTGGCGGCGGTGAGGCCGGGCAGGGTGGAGTCGCCGAGGACGACGGCGCGCAGCTGGGCTCCGTACATCATGGGCTTGCGCTCGAACCAGCAGCCGCGCAGCCGGATGGGGTGGTCGACCACGGCGTACTTGAGGTCGAGCTTGCCGCTGATCCTCGCCCCGTACAGCTTGAGGCCGGGGACCTGCCCGTCTTCGGCGGGCCCGCTGACCAGCAGGGTGCGCAGCACCTCGGCGCGTACGGTGCGGTCGGGTCCCCAGGCGGCTCCGTCCTCGGAATCCTCGTCGGGGCTCTGCCGGAAGTCGACGCCCTCGCCGCGCGGGAAGGCTTCCCACACGCGGCGCTCCGCCGGGGTCAGGTCGGTGATCTCCATCGCCGGGATGGTGTCGCGCCCGTGATCATGCTGTCAACTCGGGTCGCGACACCATCCCCTGGCGGTGCGTCAGTGCTCGATGCCGTCCTGGAGCTTCTGCCCGCGCAGCAGGAACCAGGCGGCCACGGCCGTGGCGAGCAGGACCGCCGCGCCGACGCCGGAGGCCAGCCGGAGTCCGTCCACGAACGCCTCCTGGGCCGCTGCGACCATGGTGTGGGCCGTCTGCGGATCCACCGCCCGGGCCGCCTCGACGGCCCCGCCGAGGGATTCGTGGGCCGCGGCGGCGACGTCGGCCGGCACCTGCGCCGGGGCGGTGAAGCCCTGGTAGACGCCGGTGACGATGGAGCCGAGCAGGGCGATGCCGAGGGCGGCGCCCAGCTCGTACGCCGTCTCGGAGACGGCCGATGCCGAACCGGCCTGCTCCTTGGGCACGCTGGAGAGGATCACGTCCGCGGTCACGGTGAAGGAGAAGCCGGCACCGAGGCCGACGAACAGCAGGGCGGCACCCAGCAGCGGGTAGCCGGTGTCCTGGTGGACCAGGGTGATCACGCCCAGCGCGAGGCCGATGGCCGCCAGACCGCCGGAGACGACGGCCCGTACCGAGTACTTGCGGGCGTACGTGCCCGCGACCAGGCCGGTGGCCACGGCGCCGATGGCGGCGGGCAGTTCGGCCAGGCCGGCCTCCAGCGGTTCCCGCCCCTGGACCAGCTGCAGGAACTGGGAGAGGAAGAAGACGAGCCCGGACAGGCCGAACACGGTGAGCAGGTCGGCGAGGACGGCGCCGGAGAACCCGCGGTGCCGGAAGAGCCGCATGTCGAGGAGCGGCGCGGTCAGGGTGAACTGGCGGCGGATGAAGGCGTAGAGGGTGGCGGCGCCGATCACGGCGGCGGCCCACACCTCCCAGGACGGGCCGTGGGTGGCGACTTCCTTGACGGCGTAGACGATGCCGATGATGCCGACGAGCGAGAGGCCGACGCTGAGCAGGTCCCAGGGGCCGCTGACCGGGTTCTTCGACTCGGGCAGCAGCTTGATGCCGACGAGCACCAGGACCAGCATCACGGGGAGGTTGATGAGGAAGACCGAACCCCAGTAGAAGTGCTGGAGCAGGGCTCCGCCGACGACCGGGCCGATGGCGGCGCCGGCCGAGGCGGTGGCGCCCCAGATGCCGATGGCGAGGCTGCGCTCCTTGGGGTCGTGGAAGATGTTTCGGATCAGCGCGAGGGTGGACGGCATCAGGGTCGCGCCGGCCACACCGAGCAGCGCCCGGGCCACGATCATCATCTCGGGGCTGGTCGCGTAGGCGTTGAGGACGGAGACGGCACCGAAGGCGGTCGCACCGACCAGCAGGAGCTTCTTGCGGCCGATCCGGTCACCGAGCGAGCCCATGGAGACGAGCAGGCCGGCGATGACGAAGGAGTAGATGTCGCCGATCCACAGCAGCTGGGTGCCGGACGGCTTGAGGTCCTCGGAGAGGGACGGGGTGGCGAGACCGAGCACGGTGGCGTCCACCGCGACCAGCAGCACGGCCAGGACGAGCACGGAGAGCGCGAGCCAGCGCCCGGGGCTCTTGACCTCCGTTCCCTTCGTGAGGCTCAACTGCTCGGTTCCGGTCATTTCTCCACACTCCGTCTTGCGCCACCGAGCAGCAGCTCGATGATCATGTATTGGAAGTCCTTGGCCGCGACCCGGCCGTCCATGACGGCCCAGGCGCAGGTGCCGATGAGGCCGTAGAGGGCCTCGGTGAGCCAGGCGGGGCTGAGGTCGATCCGGATGTCGCCCTCCTCTTGGCCGCGTTTGAACAGGGCCGAAACCCGGGCATCGAGCCGGGCCCAGCCCTCGTTGACCTGGTCGCCCTCGAAGAGCTGGTTCTCGGTGACGAGGAAGGCGAGCAGCTGGGCGTCGGGCTCGGCCTCGGCGACGAGCCGCTTGAGCGCGTCGACGGCGGAGCCGTCCCCCAGCCGCGCCCGGTCGAAGGCGCCCTCGAACTTCCGGATACCGAAGTCTTCGAGGGCGCGTACGAGTGCGTCGCGCCCGGCGAAGTGCCGGTGGAGGGTCGCCCGGCCGATTCCGGCGGCTTTGGCGACCTCGTCCATGGTGGCGGTCGATTTGCGGGAGAGCAGGGCGGCGGCAGCGCGGAGCACCTGGTCACGATCCATGGCCATGAGACAACCATACCCCAAATGAGACACCATTGTCTCATTTATAAATTCGGATGCCCCCGGGCGGCCGGAAAGGAAGCATGATCCGATGAAGCCACTGCTGCTGATCGACGTCGACGGGCCGCTGAACCCGTACGCCGCCAAGGCCCAGCGCCGCCCGGAGGGTTACACCACCCACCGGATGCGCCCGACCGGCTGGACGGACGGCAAGCCCCTGCGCGTCTGGCTCCATCCCGGCCACGGCCCGGAGCTGCTCGCGCTGGCGGATGCGTACGAGCTGGTGTGGGCCACCACCTGGAAGGACGAGGCCAACGACTGGATCGGCCCGCAGCTGGGGCTGCCGCGGCTGCCGTTCATCGACTGGCCGCAGATGCACGGCCGGGCGCCTGCCGGGACCTTCTGGAAGACCCGGTACATCCTCGAGTACGCCGGCCACCGCCCGTTCGCGTGGATCGACGACGACATCACGGCCATGGACCACGAGTACGTGGACCGGCACCATCCCGCCCGGGCGCTGCTGCGCTGCGTGGACGAGCGGATCGGGCTGACCCGGGCGGACTTCGACGCGCTCGGGGACTGGGCGGCCCAGTGCGGGGCGGGTGAGCGGGTGAGCGGGTGAGGGGTGTCGGGGTGAGGGTCGGGAGAATGCCGCAGGGGCGGCTGGGGCCCGTCCGCCCCTGCCGCCCCTGCGGACGTCCGGTTACTGCTTGTGCGCGGCCCAGGCGTGCTGGATGACCAGGTCCGCCTTCAGCTCGGTGAGCTGGACCGCCACCGCGGACGGGGCCGTGCCGCCCCGGCCGTTGCGGGACGCGAGGGCGCCCGGGACGTTGAGGACCGTACGCACCTCGGGCGTCAGGTGCTCGGAGATCTTCGCGAACTGGTCGTCCGTGAGCTGGTCGAGTTCGATGCCCTCGGCCTCGCAGACCTTCACGCACTCGCCCGCGACCTCGTGCGCCACCCGGAACGGCACGCCCTGCTTGACCAGCCATTCGGCGATGTCGGTGGCGAGCGAGAAGCCGGCCGGGGCGAGCTCCTCCATCCGCTCGCGGTTGACCGTGAGGGTCGCCATCATGCCGGTGAAGGCCGGCAGCAGGACCTCGAGGGTGTCGCAGGAGTCGAAGACCGGCTCCTTGTCCTCCTGGAGGTCCCGGTTGTAGGCGAGCGGGAGCGCCTTCAGCGTCGCGAGCAGGCCGGTGAGGTTGCCGATCAGGCGGCCGGACTTGCCCCGGGCCAGCTCCGCGATGTCCGGGTTCTTCTTCTGCGGCATGATCGAGGAGCCCGTGGAGAACGCGTCGTGCAGGGTCACGAAGGAGAACTCCTTCGTGTTCCAGATGATGATCTCCTCGGCGATCCGGGACAGGTTGATCCCGATCATCGCGGTGATGAAGGCGAACTCGGCGACGAAGTCGCGGGAGGCCGTGCCGTCGATGGAGTTGCCCACCGAGCCCCGCTCGAAGCCCAGGTCCGCGGCGACCGCCTCCGGGTCCAGACCCAGCGAGGAGCCGGCCAGGGCGCCCGAGCCGTACGGGGAGACGGCGGTCCGGGTGTCCCACTGCCGCAGCCGCTCCGCGTCCCGGGACAGCGACTGGACGTGCGCCAGCACGTGGTGGGCGAAGAGCACGGGCTGGGCGTGCTGGAGGTGGGTCCGGCCGGGCATCGCCACGTCCGAATGCGCCTCGGCCAGGCCCACCAGCGCATCCTGGAGGTCGGCGATCAGGCCGCCGACGATCCGGGCGTGGTCGCGCAGGTACATCCGGAAGAGGGTGGCCACCTGGTCGTTGCGGGACCGGCCGGCCCGCAGCTTGCCGCCGAGGTCGGGGCCGAGCCGCTCCAGCAGGCCGCGCTCCAGCGCGGTGTGCACGTCCTCGTCGGCGATGGTGCCGGTGAAGGAGCCGTCGGCCACGTCGGCCTCCAGCCGGTCCAGGCCGGCGATCATGCGGTCGAGCTCGTCGGCCGTCAGCAGGCCCGCCTTGTGGAGCACGCGCGCATGGGCGCGGGAGCCGGCGATGTCGTACGGCGCCAGCCGCCAGTCGAAGTGGACCGACGCGGACAGCTTCGCGAGGGCCTCGGCGGGACCGTCGGCGAACCGACCGCCCCAGAGCCGGACGTCACCGTTGTTGCTGCTCACTGCTGTGCTCCTCAGGAGGGTGCTGCTGTGCCTTGGATGCCATGGCCTCCCCGCCATTGCACAACGGGGAGGCGATGGGTTCAACGTTCAGGGGTTACGCGAGGTCGTACGGGGGGCCGTACGGGCGTTGCGCGGTCCGCGGTCCGCGGTCCGCGTCAGGCTCCGCCTGCCAGGTCACGCCGTGCGGCGATCTTCGACGAGAGGGCGAAGATGTCGATGAAGCCCTGCGCCTTCGACTGGTCGAAGGTGTCGCCGGTGTCGTAGGTGGCGAGGTTGAAGTCGTAGAGCGACGAGTCGGACTTCCGGCCGGTGACGACGGCGCGGCCGCCGTGCAGGGTCATCCGGATGTCGCCGGTGACGTGCTGGTTGGCCTCGTTGATGAAGCCGTCCAGGGCCCGCTTGAGCGGGGAGAACCACAGGCCGTCGTAGACGAGCTCGCCCCAGCGCTGCTCGACCTGCCGCTTGTAGCGGGCCAGCTCGCGCTCGACGGTGACGTTCTCCAGCTCCTGGTGGGCGGCGATCAGCGCGATCGCGCCCGGGGCCTCGTACACCTCACGGGATTTGATGCCGACGAGCCGGTCCTCGACCATGTCGATCCGGCCGATGCCCTGGGCGCCGGCCCGCTCGTTGAGCTGCTGGATGGCCTGGAGGACGGTGACGGGCCTGCCGTCGATGGCGACCGGGACGCCCTCCTCGAAGGAGATGACGACCTCGTCGGCCTCCCGCGGGGTGGCGGGGTTCGCGGTGTACTCGTAGACGTCCTCGATCGGCGCGTTCCAGATGTCCTCCAGGAAGCCCGTCTCGACGGCCCGGCCGAAGACGTTCTGGTCGATGGAGTACGGGGACTTCTTGGTGGTCGCGATCGGGAGCTGCTTCTCCTCGCAGAAGGCGATGGCCTTGTCCCGGGTCATCGCGTAGTCGCGGACCGGGGCGATGCACGTGAGGTCCGGGCCGAGGGCCTGGATGCCGGCCTCGAAGCGGACCTGGTCGTTGCCCTTGCCGGTGCAGCCGTGCGCGACGGTGCCGGCGTTGTGCTTCTTCGCGGCGGCGACCAGGTGCTTGACGATGGCCGGCCGGGAGAGGGCGGAGACCAGCGGGTAGCGGTCCATGTAGAGGGCGTTTGCCTTGATCGCCGGGAGGCAGTACTCGTCGGCGAACTCGTCCTTGGCGTCGGCGACCTCGGCCTCGACCGCACCGCAGGCGAGCGCGCGCTTGCGGATGACGTCCAGGTCTTCGCCACCCTGGCCGACGTCCACCGCGACGGCGATGACCTCGGCGCCCGTCTTCTCGGCGATCCAGCCGATGGCGACTGAGGTGTCCAGGCCGCCTGAGTAGGCGAGTACGACGCGCTCGGCCACGGAGGTCTCCTTACGGTGCAATCACTGACAGGCATAACTATGCATGCCTCCGTATGTTTCGTCAATCGACCCCGATCGAGGTGTCAGTACCGGCTGCCAAGATCGCCGCATGAACCACGGAACCCCGGGAAACCCGCTTCAGGGAGTGGACGAACACCCCTGGCACGCCACCTCGCACGCCTACGGACCGGCCGATGACCTGATGGACCTGCTGCGCGCGCTCGCCTCCGAGGACCCGGACATGATCAGGAAGGCCGTGTCCGAGCTGTACGGGAACGTCATCCACCAGGGCACCGTCTACGCCGCGAGCGTCGAGGTAGTCCCGTTCCTGGCCCGGCTGGCCGCGGCCGGTCACGCGACCGCCGATCTGGTGCAACTGCTGGGCGACCTCGCGGAGAGCGAGGACGAGCACGGGGTCGCGCCGGGGGCGGTCCGGGCGGCCGTCGCCGCCGAGCTGCCGCTGCTGCTGCCGCTCCTCGACGCCGAGGAGGCCGGGGTACGGGGGAGCGCCGCCTGGGCGATCGGGCAGACGCGGGCCGAGGGCGCGGCGCCGGCCGCGCTGCGGCGCCGCTGGGAGCGGGAGACCGAGCCGCTCGTACGGGCCGAACTGCTCGGCGCCCTGGCCCGGTCGGCCCCGGCTGCCGCAACGGCGCTGGCCGGGACCGTCCTCGGGGCGGAGCAGCCGGGTGAGCTGCGGATGGCTGCCGTGTTCGTCCTCCTGGACGGCGGGGCGGCCTGGAGTCCCGCCCTGCACGACACCGTTCTGTCGCTGCTGCCCGCCGACCCGTGGGTCGCCGACCGGTACGACCTGGACCGGCGCGAGCCCCTGCACGCCATCACCGAGGCCCTGCTGTACCGGGGCACGGCCGGGGAGCGGGAGGCCGCCCTGTCCCTGATCTGCGCGGCGCTCGCCGATCCGCGGCCGGAGGTGCGGTCCGAGGGCCGGTGGGCGGCCGAGCACGCCTGCCACCTCTCGCGCAGTGCGCCCGCGCTGCTGGCGCCGGTGGTGGTGGAACTGGCGGGCCGCCCGGACACCGGGGAGGAGGTGCTGGGACTGCTGCGGAAGCTCGGTCCGTGGGCGGCGGCCGCGGCACCGCTGTTGGCTGCCCGCATCACGGCCGCGGACGGCCCGGCCCGGCAGACCGATCAGTCCCGGCACACCGATCCCACCCAGCACACCGATCCCACGCTGCCCGCCGATCCCGCGCCGGCCGCCGATCCCGCGCTGCCGGCCGATCTCGTCGACCGGATGCTGGCGGCCCTGGTCACCCTCGACCCGGAGCGGGCGGCGCCGCTGCTCGCCCGCCGGTTCGAGCGGTCACCCCGGGCGTTGGAGGCGGCGGCCGGCCTGGAGGCGGCGGAGGACGCGGCGTTCCCCTGCCCGCCCGAGCTGCTGGACGCGGTCCGGGCGCGACTGGCCGACCCCGGCCTGTCCGGGAACGAGCCGTGGCGGCTGGCCCACCTGCTGCGCGGCTGGGGTGTCCGGGGAGCGGCCGCCCTGCCCGAGCTGTACGCGGCCCTGCCCCGCTTCCCGGGGGTGCTCGCCGGGGTGGTCGCGGCCGTCTGCCCGGACACGCACGCGGACCGCGGGGCGGCGTCCGACCGGCTGCGCGAGGCGGCCGCAGCCGGTGACCTCGACGGCCGGCTGGCGGCCGCCCGGGCCCTGCACGGCCTGTCCGGCGAGACGGGTCCGCTGCTCGAGGTGCTCGGGCAGCGGCTGTCGGGCGGGGCCCACGCGGTGGGTGCGGCCGCGGTGGTGGCCGGTGAGCTCGGCCCGGCGGCGGCCCCACTCGTGCCCGCCCTGCGCGACCGGCTCCGCCGCCCCGACCCGGCCGGCACCACCCCCGAGCTGGACGCGGACGTGGCGGTGGCCACCGCCCTGTGGCAGATCGGCGGGGACTCCGCCGAGGCGGTGGCGGTGCTGGACCGGGTGCTCGCGGCCTCCGAGGCCGAGTCCTGGTTCAGCTGGACGGCCATCCGTGCGGCCCGGTCCGCCGCCCTGCTGGGGCCCGCCGCCCGGCCGCTGCGGTCCCGGCTCGAAGCGATGCTGCACCACCCGGAACAGGCGCCGGCCGCCGTACTGGCCCTGCTGGCAGCGGACTCCGCCGGTCCGGACCGAGGCGCACTGGCCGAAGCCGCCCTGGCGGCCGCCGAGTGGGGAGCCGGCCCGGAGGCCCTGACCGCCCTGACCGCCCTCGGCCCGTCCGCAGCCACCCCGGCCCGCCTCGACCGGCTGTCGACCCTGGCCGACGGCGACCGCCGGGTACCCCGCACCGCACTGGAACACCAGCTCATCCCGGCCGACGAACGCTTCCGCACCCAGGCCCGGGAAACCCTGGCCGCACTGGGCGGCGCCACCCGCTAGGGGGTAGCCCTGCGACGTACCCGCAAGGTTGGCGGCGCCGCGTGGCTCGCCGCGCCGGAGGTGGGTCGGCGGACCGGTGTGCGGAGAGGCGGGCGGGGTTCCCGGGCCGCCGGGGAAAATCGGCGGCCGCAGCCAGAGCCGCCGGTTTACCGTTGCCGCAGGTCAGAGGCGAGGAGGGACTCATGGGCGACACCGAGAGGCTGCGGGCCGGGCGGGAGGGGGTCGAGCGGTTGCTGGCCGGGGAGGCGCTGGAGCAGGTGCTCGATCCCGCGGACCCGGTCGCATGGACGGCGCTCGATGCCGGGGTGCGGGCCCTCCAGTGGTGGCAGTACGAGGACGGCGGCTCCCTCGGCGCGCGGCTGCGCGCCCGGCCGGAGACCGCGCTGTGCCATGCCGACGGCCGGGTCCGGCAGCTGGCCCTCGCCGCGGCGCAGGCCGACCGGCGGCTGCTGCCGCTGGCCGTCATCCGGTGCGCCGACTGGGCGGAACCGGTCCGGGTGCGGGCCCGCCGGATCTTGCGCGCCGCGCTCACCGCGGACCCCGCGGACACGCTGCGCCGGCTGACCCCGCTCGTGCTGCGCCTGGGCGGGCGCGACCACGGCTCCTGGGCACGCAGCCTCTTCGAGGAGTCCCTGGCTGCGGCCCCGGACGGGCTGCTGGCCGAGCTCCGTCGCGGACCGGACGCGCAGACCCGGCGGCTGGCCGGCCGGATCACCCTCGACCGGGGACTGTTCGACGCGGCGGAGCTGGCCCGGCAGGCCACCGCCGAAACCGACCCCGCGCTCCAGCGGCTGTGGACGGAGGCGGCGCTCGCCGCCCTGGCCGCCGACGGCCCGGACGACCGGGTCGTCGACACCCTGCTCGGTGCCCGTTCGGCACGGGTGCGGGCGGCCGGGGTGACCGCCCTGCGGCGGGCCGGCCGGGCCGCCGAGGGCGCCGCCCACCTCGGCGACCGGTCGGCCGCGGTACGGTCCTGCGCCCGCTGGCTGGTGCGGCAGCACGGCGGCGATCCGCGCGGCCACTACCTCGTGGAGCTGGCCCGGCATCCGCGGCCGGGCATCCTGGCCGGGCTCGCCGAATGCGGTGAGCGGCAGGACGCGGACGTGCTGCGCGAGCTGCTCGCGCACGACGAGGGGGCGGTGCGGGCGGCCGCCGTCGCCGGGCTGCGCGCCCTCGATGCCGCGCGCGTGGCCGACGTACGGCCGCTGCTGGACGATCCGTCACCGGCCGTGGCCCGCGAGGCGGTACGGGCCCTGCGGCCCTGGGCGGACCGGCTGGCCGCCGGTGCGCTGGCCGAACGCCTCGCCGCGGACCGCCCCGCACACACCCGGCGGGCCGCGTTCAAGCTGCTCCGGGCACAGGGCGGGATGCCCCGGCTGCGGGCCGCCGTGGGGCTGCTCACCGATCCGGAACCGCGCCTGCGAGGGCTCGCCGTGGCGGACGTACGGGGCTGGGACTGGCAGCACAGCCTGCGTGTGGAGGGAGCCGGACTCGGTGAACTGGCGGAGCTGCTGCAACGGTCCGCACCGGCCTTCGACGACTACGAACTGGCACTGCGCCGCAGCCGAATGGGACTCGGGAGCGATCTCGGGGAGTGAAACAATCGGCTCATGGGAAAAATCCACGAACGGATAGACGGCCGGCTGCGGGAGTTCATCGAATCCCAGCCGGTGTTCTTCACCGCGACCGCCCCGCTCTCCGGTGACGGGCACGTGAACCTCTCGCCCAAGGGCCGGGCCGGGACCCTCGTCGTCATCGACGAGAAGACTCTCGCCTACCTGGACTTCGGCGGCAGCGGCGCCGAAACCATCGCGCACGTACGGGAGAACGGCCGCATCACACTCATGTGGTGCGCGTTCTCCGGGCCCCCGAACATCGTCCGGGTGCACGGCGAGGGCGAGGCCGTGTTCCGGGACGACCCCCGGTGGCCGGAGCTGATCGGACTGTTCGGGGAGGCCGACGGGCCGGCCGCCCGGGCCGTCATCCTGGTGCACGCCCGCCGGATCTCGGACACCTGCGGGTACGCGGTGCCCTTCATGGAGTACGAGAGCGAGCGCACCCTGCACGCCGAGTACTTCGGCCGCAAGACGGACGAGGAGTTCGCGGCGTACTGCGAAAAGAAGGACCATGTGGCGCAGTCCCTGGACGGCCTGCCTGCACTGCCACTGCCCCTTCCACCGCGTACCGTCTGACATGTGATCAGATCGGTTGCTGCTCTGGCCCTCGCCCTCGTCACCGCCCTCCTGCCGCCCGCTCCCGCGCCCGCTCCGCCGCTGCCCGCCCGGATGGCCCACACCGGTGGCGGCAGCCAGCTGATCACCGCGGTCGCGCCCGCCGCCGGGTCCACCACCGGGCGGCTGACCTGGTGGGACCTGCGGGGCGGCCGCTGGATCAGGGCGGGCAGCACCAAGGCCCGGTTCGGCGCGAAGGGGCTGACCGAGGGGACCACCCGCCGGCAGGGCACCAACACCACCCCGGCCGGCCTGTACGAGCTGCCGTACGCCTTCGGGATCCGGCGGGCCCCGGCCGGGACGGCGTACCGCTACCGGCCCGTGCGGGCCGACTCCTGGTGGTGCCAGGACAACGCCTCGACCGCGTACAACCGGTGGGTGGAACCGCTGCCGGCGGACTGCGCGCCCGGCGAGGCCGAGCACCTGGTGACGTACGGGAAGCAGTACGCGCACGCCCTGGTCATCGGGTTCAACTACGAGCGGCCGGTCCGGGGGCGCGGAGCCGGGATCTTCCTGCACGTCAACGGGGAGGGGCCGACGGCCGGTTGCGTGTCGGTGCCGGAGCGGGCCATGCGGAGGATCCTGCGCTGGGCGGACCCCCGGCGGCGCCCGCACATCGCGGTGGGTACGGAGTCGGGGCCGCTGGCGATCACCCGTTCCTAGGGCGCCGCGTCCAAAAACGGCCCGGGCCGCGCCTTGGCGCCGGCGGCTGCGGCGGGCGGGGCTTCCGGGTCCGCCGTCCGAGCCGGTGGCTGCGTTCCACCCGGCGGCGGGTCCGCTCGTCCAGGGCGGCGAGCGCCGGGTGCTCCTGCCGCATGCAGTACACGCGCAGCCGGTCGGGGTCGCCGGGGCGCGGCAGCCGCTCCCAGAGCGGCAGGCTGTAGCAGATCAGGAACACCCCGAGGGCGGTTCCCGCCCCGGCCGCCCACTGCCCGGCGCCGTTCTCCGTACTCCTTGTCGCGCTGGTCGATCCGGCCGAGCATCACGGGCTTGGGATGCCGTCGACGCACGGCCTCCGTCAGGGCGGCGGGTATGGGATGCGCGGGGGTCCGGCCCCGGGCCCCCGCGCCCTCGCCCTCGTCGTCGCCCTCGCAGTCGCCCTCCTCGAGCCGGAGCGCGCAGTGGCCGTCGATCCGTATGAGTCCGGCGAGCAGCAGCTCGGCCGCCGCCGCCTCCGCGTCCTTGTGCCGCTCGGTCGCGGCGAAGTACGGGTCGACCTCGGTGGCGAGCCGCGCCTCGATCCGGCGCGGCACGGTGACCCGGCGCCGGTGGAAGGCGCCGAGCGTCCCGTACACGGCCGCCGTGACCGGCAGCACGGCGAGGAAGAGGGCGACGTGGTCCATGCCCGAAGGCTACGGGCGGTCGCCGACAACGCCCTTGGAGCGGCGGAGGGTTCGGCCGGACTCCCCCGGCTCTCCTCCGGGCTAGCTCTCCTTCTGGGCCAGCCGCAGCAAGTGGTCGGCGAGCGCCTGGCCGCCTGCCGGGTCGCGGCTGATCAGCATCAGGGTGTCGTCGCCGGCGATGGTGCCGAGGATGGCGTGGAGTTCGGCCTGGTCGATGGCCGAGGCCAGGAACTGGGCCGCGCCCGGCGGGGTGCGCAGGACCACGAGGTTGGCCGAGGCCTCCGCCGAGATCAGCAGCTCGCCGGAGAGGCGCCGCATGCGCTCCTCCTTGGCGGACTCGCCGAGCGGGGCCTGCGGGGTGCGGAAACCGCCCTCGCTGGGGACCGCGTAGATCAGCTCGCCGCCCGTGTTGCGGATCTTCACCGCGCCCAGCTCGTCGAGGTCCCGGCTGAGCGTCGCCTGGGTGACGCTCAGCCCGTCGTCGGCGAGCAGCTTCGCCAGCTGGCTCTGGGAGCGGACCGGCTGCCGGTTGAGGATGTCCACGATCCGGCGGTGGCGGGCGGTACGGGTCTGCGGGACGGAAGGCCCGCCCTGCTCGTTGTCCTGCGCCTGACTCATCGTCGTCTCATTCTCCGGATCGTCCGTCCCCGTGGGCCGTGTCGAGGATGCCGGGCAGGGCCCGGACGAACGCGTCCACCTCTGCCTCCGAGAGGACGAACGGAGGCATCAGCCGTACGACGTCGGGGGCGGGCGCGTTGACCAGGAAGCCGGCTTCCTGAGCCGCCTGCTGCACCTTCGATGCGAGCGGCTCCGTCAGCACGATACCCAGCAGCAGGCCGGAGCCGCGGACGTGGGAGACCAGCTCATGGCCCAGGCCCTCGATTCCGGAGCGCAGCCGCTCGCCCCGCTCCTTGACCTGCTGGAGGAGTCCGTCGGCGGCGATGGTGTCGAGGACGGCGAGTCCGGCGGCGCAGGCGACCGGGTTCCCACCGAAGGTGGTGCCGTGCTGGCCGGGCTGGAGCAGGGCGGCCGCGTCCCCGAAGGCGGCGACGGCGCCGAGCGGGAGGCCGCCGCCCAGACCCTTCGCAAGCGTGACGAGGTCGGGCTCGACGCCCTCGTGGGCCTGGTACTCGAACCAGGTGCCGCAGCGGCCGATGCCGGTCTGCACCTCGTCGAGGACGAGCAGGGTGCCGGTGGCGCGGGTGATCTCGCGGGCGGCCTTCAGGTAGCCGGCCGGCGGCACCACGACACCGTTCTCGCCCTGGATGGGCTCGATGACGAGGAACGCGGTCTCCTCGGTGACGGCGGCCCGCAGGGCTTCCACATCGCCGTAGGGGACGTGGGTGACGTCGCCGGGCAGCGGCAGGAAGGGGCCCTGCTTCGACGGCTGGCCGGTGAGCGCGAGGGCGCCCATGGTCCGGCCGTGGAAGCCGCCGGCGGTGGACACCATGTGGCTCCGGCCGGTCAGCCGGCCGATCTTGAAGGCGGCCTCGATGGCCTCGGCGCCGGAGTTGCAGAAGAAAACCCGGCCTTCGCGGCCGAAGAGCTGCAGCAGCCGCTCGCCGAGCGCGATGACGGGCTCGGAGGCGAAGAGGTTGGAGACGTGGCCGAGGGTGGCGATCTGCCGGGACACGGCTTCCACGACGGCCGGGTGGGCGTGGCCGAGCGCGTTGACGGCGATCCCGCCGACGAGGTCGGTGTACTGGCGGCCGTCGGCGTCCCACACCTGGGCGCCCTCGCCGCGGACCAGGGCCACCGCCGGTGTGCCGTAGTTGTTGGTCAGCGCGCCCTGCCAGCGCGCGCCGAACCCCTGATTGCCGCCGTTGCCGGTGGTGCCGGCCTCGCTGCCGGTGCCGGCCTCGCTGCCGGTGCCGGCGTTGCCGCCGGTGGTGGTGCCGGTCACTTGGCTCCCCCTTGGATCCCGTCCGGCACGACCATCGTGCCGATTCCCTCGTCGGTGAAGATCTCCAGCAGGATCGAGTGCTGGACCCGCCCGTCGATGACCCGGGCGGTGCGGACGCCGTTGCGTACGGCGTGCAGGCAGCCCTCCATCTTCGGAACCATGCCGCTGGAGAGCTCGGGCAGCAGCTTCTCCAGTTCGCTGGCGGTGAGCTGGCTGATGACCTCGTCGCTGTTGGGCCAGTCCGCGTAGAGGCCCTCGACGTCGGTGAGGACCATCAGGGTCTCGGCGCCGAGCGCGGCGGCGAGCGCGGCCGCCGCGGTGTCGGCGTTGACGTTGTAGACGTGGTCGTCGTCGGCGCTGCGCGCGATGGAGGAGATGACGGGGATCCGGCCGTCGTCCAGCAGGGCCTCGATGGCCCCGGTGTCGATGGCGGTGATCACACCGACCCGGCCGATGTCGACGAGCTCGCCGTCGATCTGCGGCCGGTGCTGCACGGCGGAGATGGTGTGGGCGTCCTCGCCGGTCATGCCGACGGCGAGCGGCCCGTGCTGGTTGAGCAGCCCGACCAGCTCCCGCTGGACCTGGCCCGCCAGGACCATCCGTACGACGTCCATGGCCTCCGGGGTGGTGACCCGCAGGCCGGCCTTGAACTCGCTGACCAGGCCCTGCTTGTCGAGCTGGGCGTTGATCTGCGGGCCGCCGCCGTGGACCACGACGGGCTTGATGCCGGCCTGCCGCAGGAACACCACGTCCTGGGCGAAGGCGGCCTTCAGCTCCTCGTTCACCATGGCGTTGCCGCCGAACTTGATCACGACGGTCTTGCCGTGGTGCCGGGTGAGCCACGGCAGCGCCTCGATCAGCGTCTGCGCTTTGGGGAGGGCGGTGTGCTTCCGCGCCGGTGTGCCGCTCATGAGGAGTACGCGCTGTTCTCGTGGACGTACTCGGCGGTCAGGTCGTTGGCCCAGATGACGGCGCTCTCGGAGCCGGCCGACAGGTCGGCGGTGATCTTGACCTCGCGCTCCTTCATGTCGACCAGGTCGCGGTCCTCGCCGACGGAGCCGTTCTTGCAGACCCAGACGCCGTTGATGGCCACGTTGAGGCGGTCCGGGTCGAAGGCGGCCCGGGTGGTGCCGATGGCGGCGAGCACCCGGCCCCAGTTCGGGTCCTCGCCGTGGATGGCGCACTTGAGCAGGTTGTTGCGGGCGATGGTCCGGCCGACCTCGACGGCCTCGTCCTCGGTGGCGGCGCCGATGACCTCGATGCGGATGTCCTTGCTGGCGCCCTCGGCGTCGCCGATCAGCTGGCGGGCGAGGTCGTCGCAGACGGTCCGTACGGCCTCGGCGAACTCCTCCTGGGCGGGGGTGACGCCGGAGGCGCCGGAGGCGAGCAGCAGCACGGTGTCGTTGGTGGACATGCAGCCGTCGGAGTCGACCCGGTCGAAGGTGGTGCGGGTCGCGGCCCGCAGCGCCCGGTCGAGGGCGGCGCTGTCCAGGTCGGCGTCGGTGGTGAGGACGACGAGCATGGTGGCCAGGCCGGGGGCGAGCATGCCCGCGCCCTTGGCCATGCCGCCGACGGTCCAGCCGTCGCCGGTGAACACGGCGGTCTTGTGGACGGTGTCGGTGGTCTTGATGGCGACGGCGGCTTCCTCGCCGCCGTCCGCGGAGAGTGCGGCGACGGCCGTCTCGACGCCGGGCAGCAGCTTGTCCATGGGGAGCAGGACGCCGATCAGGCCGGTCGAGGCGACCGCGATCTCGCCGGCGTTGTGCTCGCCGATGCCCTGCTTGTTGAGGGTCTCGGCGACCTTCTCGGCGGTGGCGTGGGTGTCCTGGAAGCCCTGGGGGCCGGTGCAGGCGTTGGCGCCGCCGGAGTTGAGGATCACCGCGCTGACCGTGCCGCCGCGCAGGATCTGCTCGGACCACAGCACCGGGGCGGCCTTGACGCGGTTGGAGGTGAAGACACCCGCGGCCGCGAGCCGGGGACCGTGGTTGACCACGAGGGCCAGGTCCGGGTTGCCGCTCGCCTTGATGCCGGCCGCGATGCCCGCGGCGGTGAATCCCTGTGCTGCCGTGACCGTCACGGTGCGACTCCGATCGTGGAAAGTCCGAGGCCCTCGGGAAGCCCGAGCGCGATGTTCATGCTCTGGACAGCGCCGCCGGCGGTGCCCTTGGTCAGGTTGTCGATCGCGCTGACGACGATGATCCGCTGCACGGACTCGTCGTACGCGACCTGGAGCTGGACGGCGTTGGAACCGTAGACGGACGCGGTGGCCGGCCACTGGCCCTCGGGCAGCAGGTGGACGAACGGCTCGTCGGCGTACGCCTTCTCGTACGCGGCGCGCACCGCATCGGCGGTGGTGCCGGCGGAGGCCTTGGCGCTACAGGTCGCGAGGATGCCGCGGGCCATGGGGGCGAGGGTGGGGGTGAAGGAGACCGCGACCCTGGTTCCGGCGGCGGCGCTCAGGTTCTGCACCATCTCGGGGGTGTGGCGGTGGGCGCCGCCGACGCCGTAGGGGCTCATGGAGCCCATCACCTCGGAGCCGAGCAGGTGCGGCTTGAGGGCCTTGCCGGCGCCGGAGGTGCCGGTGGCGGCGACGATCACGGCCTCGGGCTCGGCGAGCCCCTCCGCGTAGGCCGGCCAGAGGGCGAGCGAGACGGCGGTGGGGTAGCAGCCGGGGACGGCGACGCGCTTGGCTCCCGCGAGCGCGGCGCGGGCGCCCGGCAGCTCGGGGAGGCCGTAGGGCCAGGTGCCGGCGTGCGGGGAGCCGTAGAACTTCTCCCAGTCGGCGGCATCCTCGAGCCGGTGGTCGGCGCCCATGTCGACGACGAGGACGTCCTCGCCGAGCTGGGCGGCGACGGCGGCGGACTGGCCGTGCGGCAGGGCCAGGAAGACCACCTCGTGTCCGGCGAGGACCTCGGCGTTGGTGGGCTCCAGGGTGCGTCCGGCGAGCGGGACCAGGTGCGGCTGCAGGCCGCCGAAGAGCTGCCCGGCGTTGGAGTTGCCGGTGAGGGCGCCGATCTCCACCTCGGGGTGGGACAGCAGCAGGCGCAGGACCTCGCCACCCGCGTACCCGCTCGCTCCGGCCACCGCTACACGTACCACCATCGAACCCTCCTCATTGATGGCATGACTATACGTAGTCCTGCACGCTTATGCAAAGAATTGGAGTGCTGATGTGTCAGGTGCCGAGGGCCGTCCCGGTGCGCCGGGACCGGTATCGGGCGGGCTTCCCTGCGGGCTGCCCGGGGGCGGGCCGTTTCCCCTCGGTTCGACCTCCCTCACGAGCGATCACGACACCTCAGTCTCCCTGACCGGCGCCGCCCGGAAACACACCACCGGCTTCGCCGCTGCATGCAATTCCGGCGGTCCGGCGGCCGTGGACCGGGCGGCGGCACGGCGGAGGCACGGCGGTGGCACGGCGCGCGCTCAGCCCAGGGCGTGCCGGACCCAGACGTTGGGCTCCACGTACACCGCATGGCCGTGCTCCGGTGCGCACTGGACCGGGACCAGGGCGCCGGGCACCCGGACCGGGCCGGCCGCGTCGAAGGGCAGCCCGGTCCAGGCCCGCCACTCGGCCAGGGAGCCGGAGATCGTCATGGACAGCGGTGCCACCGAGTCGATGACCCCGCCCGCGCGGACGTGCACGCGCAGCCAGGGGTCGTACGGCAGGCCGTCCTCGCGGGTCCGGTACGCGTACTCGTGGATCGGGGTGTCCGGCTCGGCGGGCTTCCCGCTGGGCCGGACCGGCGCCACCACCTCGGCGAAGCCGCGCGACCGGGCGTTCTCGCGCATCGCGGCGAGCATCCGGCCGGACAGCCCCTCGCCCTGCCGGCCGGTGGCCACGGTGATCTCGATCGCGCTCACGGTGTCCGGCGCGAGCCCGCGCCGCAGGTCGGAGAAGGCCCACAGGAGGACCTGGTCCCAGCCGCGGGCGGGCAGCTCGCCGCGGTCGGGGGCGTGCAGGGCGAAGGGCACGCTGAACCCGCGGGCGATCACCCGGCCGCCGTCCGTGGCGACCAGCACGTAGTCCGGCAGTTCGGCCACCATGCGCGGATAGAGCAGCCAGGAGATCTGGTCGTTGCAGGCGAACTCGGGCCACGAGTCCTCCATCTCCCAGAGCCGGCCGGCCAGATGGGGACGTTCCGCGAGCGTGGTGATCTCTATGTCGGTCATGCCGACACCCTAGGTCTAGATCGTTTCGGGAGCCCGCAAGGAAAGCGACCAATGGCCGGAGCAGCCGGTCAGGTTGAGGGTGGCCAGGGGGCGGACGTCCACGTGCCAGTAGGTCAGCGGGGGTGCCTTCAGCGCGTACACCAGGGCGGCCCGGACCACCGAGGGCTCCGCGACCGCCACGATCGCCCCGCCGTCGTCCGCCGGCCGGGTGTCCAGCCAGCCGCCGATCCGGGAGATGAACGCGAGCAGGGATTCCCCGCCGTGCGGGGCCGCGTGCGGGTCGCTGAGCCAGAGGTCCACCGCGCCGGGCTCGCGGGCCGTGACCTCGGCCAGGGTCAGGCCCCGCCAGCGGCCCATGTCGCACTCGCGCAGCGCCGGCTGGGCGAGCGGGGCGTACCCGAGGGCCTGGCCGGTGGCCCGGCTGCGCGGGGTCGGCGAGCAGTAGCGCAGGTCGGCTCCCCCGAGCGGCACCAGCTCGCGGGCGGCGGCCTCCACCGCCCGCCAGCCGGCCCCGTCCAGCGGCCGGTCGTCGTCGAAGCGCTCGGCGAGCAGTGCGGAGCTGCGGGCTGCGGCGACGAGCGAGACCCGAACATGCATGCGGCGATGGTGCGGCGCGGGCCCCTCCGGGTCAAGCGTTTCGGCCGGGTTCCGGCAGCCCCGCGCCGGCCGCCGCGGCCGCCAGCCGGCGTACCGCCTCGGTGAGCTCGGCCGGGCCGGCCACTCCGGCGAAGCTCAGCCGGACGTACGGGCCGGGCGGCTCGGCGCAGAAGTACGGCCGGCCGGGGGCGACGGCCACCCCGGCCCGCAGGGCGGCGGCGGCGAAGCCCGCCTCGTCGGCCCCCTCGGGCAGCCGCGCCCACAACTGGTAGCCGCCGGCGGGCAGGTGGGGAACCGTCAGGGCGGGCAGCCCCGAACGGACCGCCCCGGCCAGCACCTCGCGACGGTGCCGGAGTTCGGCGGCGACGGCCCGCAGGTGGCGGGGCCAGGCGGGGGCGCCGACCAGCTCCAGCGCGGTCTCCTGGAGCGGGCGGGGCACGAAGAAGCTGTCCACCACCTGGATCGCCCGCAGCCGGTCCAGCACGGGCCCGCGGGCCGAGAGGGCGCCCACCCGCAGGCTCGGCGAAGTGGCCTTGGTGAGCGAACGGACGTGGACCACCACCCCGTCGGGGTCGTCGGCGGCGAGCGTGGCGGGCAGCGGACCGGCGTCCTCGTGGGCCAGCGCCCAGGCGTAATCGTCCTCGACCACGAACGCCCCGGCCGCACGGGCGATCCGCCGCACCTCCGCCCGCCGCTCGGCGGACAGCACCGACCCGGTGGGGTTCCGGAACAGCGGCTGGCATACGAAGACCCGCGCGCCGGTCGCTTCGAAGGCGGCGGCGAGCAGCTCCGGCCGGACGCCGTCGGCATCGCCGGGGACCGGGACCGGCCGGCAGCCGGAGGCACGGGCGATGGCCAGCAGGCCGGGATAGGTCGGGGACTCCACCAGTACGGGCGCGCCGGGCGGCGCGAGGGCCCGCAGGGCGGTGGTGAGGGCGCTCTGCCCGCCCGCCGTGATCAGGACGTCGGCGGCGGTGACGGCGCCGCCGATCTGCCGGGCGAACCAGTCGCGCAGCTCGGGCAGCCCCTCCATCGGCGGCCGCCCCCAGGCTCCGGGACGGCGGCCGGCCCGGGCGAGGGCGGCGGCCATGGCCCGCTCGGGCTGAAGGGAATGGTGGAGGTAGCCGCCGTTGAGCTCGATCACCCCCGTTGGGGGCTGGGCGAGGGAGACCAGGACGCCGGAGGCGTCGACGGAGCGCGGCACGAGTTCGCCCGCGGCTTCGGCGCTGAGGGCGAGTTCCTGCCAGGAGGTGTCCCCGGCGGGCTGCGGGGCGCTGCGCGGTCGGGCCCGGAAGGCGCCGGCGCCGGGGCGGGTGACGACCAGCCCTTCGGCCGCGAGCTGGGCCAGCGCCCGGGAGACCGTCACGGGGCTGACCCGGTAGCGCTCGACGAGAGCCCGGCTCGACGGGAGCTTTCCACCGATCGAGTAGCGGTTGAGCTCGGATCGCAGAGATTCCGCCAGCTCGGCCACACTGCTACGCTCATTCATGAGGACACAGAATAGCGCTACCAGCTCCACGGGGATAGCGGTTCCGCCCACCGGCACCCGCCCCGCCAGCCACTCCGGCGCCGCCACCGGCACCGCCACCGCCACCGCCACCGGCACCACGCCGACCGGTTCGACGGCCGGCCCGGCCCGCACCGGCATCCTCATGGCCGCGCTCGGCGTCATCGCCTTCTCGCTGACCTTCCCCTCCACCGTCTGGGGCCTGGAGAGCTTCGGCCCCTGGTCCCTGGTGTCCCTGCGCAGCACCCTGGCCGCGCTGATCGCGGGCGGGTTCCTGCTCGCCCTGCGGGTGCCGCTGCCCGCCCGCGAGCACCGGGCCGGGCTGGCCGTGGTCGCCGGAGGCGTGGTGATCGGCTTCCCGCTGCTCACCACCCTCGCCCTGCAGACCTCCAGCACCTCGCACGCCGCGGTGGTGGTCGGCCTGCTGCCGCTCACCACCGCCGTGTTCGCCGCCCTGCGCACCGGCGCCCGGCCGTCCCGCACCTTCTGGGCCGCCGCGGTCACCGGCGCCGTGGTCGTCCTGGGCTTCACGCTGGCCCAGAGCGGCGGAGCGGTCTCGGCCGGCGACGGGTTCCTCTTCGCCGCCCTGCTGGCCTGCGCGGCCGGCTACACCGAGGGCGGCCGGCTGGCCCGGGCGATGCCGGGCTGGCAGGTGATCGGATGGGCGCTGGTGCTGTGCCTGCCCCTCTCGCTGGCCGGCGCCGCGGCCGGTCTGGCGTACGAGCCCGTCCACCTCACCGGCCACGGCATCGCCGGGCTGGTCTGGGCGGCGGCCGGTTCCACCTTCCTCGGCCTGTACGTCTGGTACCGCGGCATGGCCCGGATCGGCGCGACCCGGGCCAGCCAGCTCCAGCTCGCCCAGCCGCTGCTCACCCTGGTCTGGGCGGTCGTCCTGCTGGGCGAGGAGCTGTCCCCCGCCACCCCGCTGGCCGCCTGCGCCGTACTGGTCTGCATCGCCCTCACCCAGCGGGACTAAATCCGGCGAATCGCCGTAAACTGACGTCACCGGATCAGCCCGGCTCCGAGGGAGGTCAGCACATGCGAGCGACCGAGGGCGACCAGTTGGTTCAGCACGGCCGAGTTGTGGGCCAGCACGACAAGCTGGGTGAGATCACCCAGGTCCTGGGCGAGAACGGCACCCCTCCCTACCGGGTCCGCTTCTCGGACGGGCACGAGGCCATCATGTCTCCCGGCCCGGACTGCGTGGTGCGCCACCCCGGCCGGCCCGAAGAGGACCACTGAGGGCTCGGACTGAGAACTCGGACCGAGAGCTCCGAATGAGAGCTCAGCGCGGCGGCACCGCCGCCTGATAGTGGTCGGCGACGACCCTGGCCATGGCCCCGTTGGGGTCCGCGACCACCTGCTTCGCCGAGAAGTGGACGTGGCCGCGGACCCCGGCGTGCTTACCGGCCAGCGTCAGGTGCCGGGAGAGCTCCGCCGGGTCCCGCCAGGCCCGGGTCTCGCTGTTCCGGTCGCACCGGTACAGCGCCTCCCCGATGTACAGGTCCACCCCGGTGCCGGCCACGGTCCGGGCCCACCAGGGCACCAGCGCCGCGTAGTCGGCCGTGCTGTGCCCGATGTGCCAGTAGCACTGCGGCGCGATGTAGTCGAGCCAGCGCTCGGTGACCCACTTGCGGGTGTCCGCGTAGAGGTCGTCGTACGTCGCGATGCCCGCCCGGGTCGGTGAGCCCAGCGGGTCCCGGTCGCCGTTGCGCCACACGGCGAACGGGCTGACGCCGAACCGGACCCCGGGCCGCAGCGCCTTGATCCGCTGGGACATCTCGCTCACCAGCAGGTCCGTGTTGTGCCGCCGCCATTGGGCGCGGGAGCCGAACCCGGCCCCGTACCGCTCGTACGCCGCATCGTCGTCGAAGTGCCGCCCCTCCGAGGGGTAGGGGTAGAAGTAGTCGTCCCAGTGCACCGCGTCCAGCGGGTAGCGGGACACCGCGTCGAGCATCGCCTCCTGCACGAAGGCCCGGACCTCCGGCATGCCCGGGTTGTAGTACAGCTTCCCGGCGTACGGCACGGTCCAGTCCGGGTTGGTCCGGGCCGGATGGCCGGCGGCGAGCCGGGACGGGTCGGAGTGGGTGTTCGCCACCCGGTACGGGTTGAACCAGGCGTGCAGCTCCAGCCCCCGGGCATGCGCCTCGGCCACGGCCGTGCCCAGCGGGTCCCAGCCCGGATCGCGGCCCTGCACCCCGGTCAGCCACTGCGACCAGGGCTCCAGCGCGGAGGGCCACATCGCGTCGGCGGTGGGGCGCACCTGGAGGACCACCGCGTTCAGCCGCCGCCGCACCGCGGTGTCCAGCAGGGAGATCAGCTCGGAGCGCTGCTCCTCGGCGCTCAGACCGGTGGCGGAGGGCCAGTCGAGATTGTGCACGGAGGCGATCCACATCCCGCGGAACTCGGCGGGCAGCGGGGCCCGCCGGGGCAGCCCGGGAGCCGCGCCGGCCGCAGTGGCGGCGAGCACCCCCGCCGCTGTGGCCAGCAGACTCCGACGGCCGATGTACGCCATGTGACAGCTCCCTTGCGCTGGGTGACATTGCGGTGTGTGCGCCCAGCATGCCCGCCCCGGCCCACCGGTGGACGCAGGGTCGGGAGTAACGTCGGGGGGCGTGGCGGGCGCCGGAATCGTACGGGGGACCCGCCGACGGATGAGCAGCGAAAGGCACGAAGTGACTGACCTCCCTTCCGACATCACACGCGTCGGCGTAGTGGGCTGTGGCCAGATGGGCGCGGGCATCGCCGAGGTGTGCGCCCGCAGCGGCCTTGAGGTCAAGGTCGCCGAGACCACCGGCGAAGCCCTGGAGATCGGACGTACCCGGCTGATCAACTCCCTCAGCAAGGCCGCCGAACGCGGCAAGATCACGGAGGAGGAGCGGGACGCCACCGTCGCCCGGCTCAGCTTCACCACCGACCTCGGCGAGTTCGCGGACCGCGACCTGGTCATCGAGGCGGTCGTCGAGAACGAGCAGGTCAAGACGGAGATCTTCCAGGTCCTCGACCAGGTCGTCACCCGCCCGGACGCGATCCTCGCGTCCAACACCTCCTCCATCCCGCTGGTGAAGCTGGCCGTCGCGACCTCGCGGCCGGACCAGGTCATCGGCATCCACTTCTTCAACCCGGCGCCGGTGCAGAAGCTCGTCGAGCTGATCCCGGCCCTGACCACCGGGGACGAGACCGTCAAGCGGGCCGAGGCCCTGGTGCGGGACGTGCTGGGCAAGCACGCGATCCGCGCCCAGGACCGTTCCGGCTTCGTGGTCAACGCCCTGCTCATCCCGTACCTGCTGTCCGCGATCCGGATGTTCGAGTCCGGCATCGCGAGCCGTGAGGACATCGACAACGGCATGGAGCTGGGCTGCGCCCACCCGATGGGCCCGCTGAAGCTGGCGGACCTGATCGGCCTGGACACCGTGGCCTCGGTGGCCGACTCGATGTACGCCGAGTTCAAGGAGCCCCTGTACGCGGCTCCCCCGCTGCTTCAGCGGATGGTCGACGCGGGCCGCCTCGGCCGCAAGACCGGCTCGGGTTTCTACCCGTACGGCTGACCCGCCGGTCCTTCGAACGCCCCTTTCCCCGGCCGGGGAAAGGGGCGTCGTGCGTATCGCCGCCACCGGGTTGACGGGGGCGGCCGGCGATAGAATGGCGATGTCCGCTGCGTTTTCCTGCCGTCCCGGCCACCCCGGCGCGGCCCCCGGGATCACGGGACACGCCGCGTTGCTGCGGACCGGGCCCATCGGCCCGAAAAGGATGACCATGCCCCGCCACGCCTGTAGGCGCTCCTTCGCCGTGCTGACCACACCCGCGCTGGCTCTGTCCCTCCTGGCGATCGCCCCCGCCGGCGCATCGGACCGGGCATCCGCCCGGACCCCGTCCACCACCGCCGAGTCCGTGACCGCCCCCACCGTCTGCCACGGACTGAGCAAAGCCCCGCAGGACGACTATCACAAGGGTTGCCGGCAGGGGTACCGCGACGGCTCCGACGCCGGCAGCCGCCACGGCAGGCCGCCCATCTGCAACAAGACCCTTGTGCCGCCGCTCCCCCCCAACCCCAACGCCTTCGAGCGCGGCAAGTACGCCGGCTACCGCTACGGCTACGACCAGGCCTTTGACAAGGCCTACCCACAGCACTGCGCCAACCAGCCCAAGCCTCCGGCGCCACCGCCACCGCCCCCGCCACCGCCCCCTGCCCAGCAGCAGACGCCGGCGACCATGGCCGCCGCAGGAAAGGCCGCGGGCGAGACGTTGGGCCGCGAGGACGCCGAGAAGTGCGATCTCAACCGCCCGAACGCGCGCCTGAAGCCTCCGGCCACGCCCAACGTCCTGATCCAGGCCTATCAGAACGCCTATGCCGTCGGCTACGACACCGCCTACGACGAGGTCTTCGGTCAGAAGTGCATCAACAAGTGAGGGGCAGCGGCAGCGGTCGTCCCGTCATCCCAGCCGGAGATGGTGGAGCAGGAGGAGCCCGGCCGCCATGTTGGCGGCCGGGATTTCCCCGCGGGCGATCATGTCCGGCACGAGTTTGAGGGGCACCCACTCGCGGCGTGAGGATTCGAAGTCGTCCTCCGGGTGCCCTATGTACGTCGCCCCGTCCGCCCAGTAGAGGTGGTGGCGGGCGTCCGTAAGCCCGTTCGCCGGCTCGACGGTCATCAGGTGGTGGAGCGGGCCGGGCCGCCAGCCCGACTCCTCCTCCATCTCGCGGGCGGCGGCGCGCGCGATGTCCTCGCCGTCCTCGACCACTCCGGCGGGCAGTTCCCAGCCCCAGCTGTCGGTGATGAACCGGTGCCGCCACAGCAGCAGCACCTCGTTGGCCTCGTTGACGGCCGTGGCGACGGCCACCGGGCGGAGCCGGATGACGAAGTGGTCCAGGTGCCGGCCGTCGGGGAGTTCCACATCGGCGAGATTCACGTCGAACCAACGGTTCTTGTACACGGTCTGCTCACTCAGGTTCGTCCACTGCACGGTTTTGCCACCTTCCGTTCGAGTAGGTGGCAACATGGCAGCAGGTGCACAAGCCTGGCGAAACGTCAGAGCGGAACCCGCAGCGCCCCGTCGATGAGCCGGGCGGTCTCCTCCGCACCGGAACAACCGCTGGTCAGCAGCTGCTCCCGGACCGCACGCAAGCGGTCCCGCAGCCGGAGCGACTCCATCCCCTTGGCCCGCTCGGCCATCTCCGCCGCCGCCGCGACGGCCCGGTCGGCCTCCCCCTGCCGCAGCTGGATCTCGCACAGCATGGCCAGCCGGTGTACCCGCCCCCGGTCGTGCGCCGGGGTCCCGACGGCCGCCGCCGCCTGCTCGTGCGCCGCGTCCAGATCGCCCAGACTGAGCAGGGCCTCGGCCACCTGCACATTGACCAGACCGGGCTGCACGTACCCGGTCTCGTCCGGTTCACTCCCTCGCCGGATCCGCTCCGCCGCCGCCTCCGCCTGCCGGATGCAGGCCAACGCGGCCGCCGTATCGCCCAGTTGCGCATAGGCCTTGGCCTGCATGGCGTGCAGGTCGGCGGCCAGCGCCGGAGTGGTGTGCCGCCCGGCCGCCCGCAGCGCCGCCTCCGCGAAGGCCACCCCCTGCCGGAACTCCCGCAGATGCAGGGACTGGTTGACGATCAGCGCGATCACATAGGCGCCCAGCCCCCGGTCCCCGCTGGCCTTCGCCAGCCGGAGCGCCTGGTGGAAGTACCGCTGCGCCAGGCCGTGGGCGTCCGAGTCGTACGCACAGATGCCCGCCACCGCCACCAGGGAGCCGGACGCCCGGTACAGCCTGCGGCCCAGCGCATCGGGGTAACTGCCGCGCAGCATGGGCGCGGTCTCGCTGCCCAGGAAGCGGACGATCCGGGACCGGGTGGCCATCCCGCCGGCCCGCCGGTACATCAGCTCGTAGTGGTCGCGGGCGGCGCGCAGGATCTCGATGTGCTCCGGCCCGATCCGCAGCGGCCCGTCCCGTGACACGTCCGCGTCCTCCGGCGGGTTCTCCCACTCCCATACGGGGATCACGGCGGGCGTCCCGGTCACCGCGCCCGCGCTCAGCAGCTGGGGACGGCCCTGCTCGTCGGCCCGCCAGAGCGCGGTCGCCCGGTCCACGAACCCGCTCAGCGGGGAGCCGTGCGGGGAGGCGGCCTGGCCCGGCACGCCCAGCCCGATGTCGTCCAGGCCGACCGGGCGGCGCAGCCGCTGCCCCAGCACCTCGCAGATCAGATCGGGCACCTGGCCGCGCGGCCGCTGGCCCTTCAACCAACGTGCGACGGCCGTGTGTTCGTACCGGAGAGCGAGACCGCGGGAGCGGCCGGCCTGGTTGACATGGGCGGCGAGTCCGGCATGGGACATGCCCGCCTCGGCGAGGAGGGCATCGAGCAGAGCATTGGACTGCATGGGCCCCTCCAAGGGCTCGTCGGTCCCAGGCTAGTGGGTGCGGGATTCACACGGGGTGTGAACCGAGTGCGCGCATAAATGCGCCGCGCACTCTGCCGCGGGGTGCCGCGGGACGGTTGACTGAAGCTCTCGCCTCGCCAAGAGGCAGCTCGGGCCGTCGGCTCCCCCTCGTACAGTGCGACGGCCCGTACCAGCGCCGCCCGTTCTGCTGTCTGCCCGACACTCCATGGCAGGCGGGCGGCGCGTCTTGGCTCCGCCGCGGCCGGTTGGTCGCCGGTCCCGGCGGAGCGGGCCGGCCCCCACCCACCCGGGCCCGGTTCGCAGCGGCTCCGCCGGCTCCGCACGGCCTCCCTCGGCCCCGCCGGAGCCGGCGGACGCCGGACCACCGTTTCAGGGGCGGTGCCCGGCGGGCCGGCGGCGGTCGTTGCGCAGCACCAGCAGGGCGATGTCATCGGCGAGCCGCCCGCTGGTGTGGCGCAGCAAGGCGGCGTGGACGCCGGCGACGAGGCGGGCGGGGGTTGCGGCAGCCTCCTCCTCGATGGCCCCGCCGAGCGGGAAGTACCGGCCGTCCCGGTCCCTTGCCTCGGCCGCACCGTCGGTGTGCAGGAACAGGCCCTCCCCGGGGCGGAGTTCCCCGCAGTGCTGCGCCTCCAGCTCGGCGGGCAGCGGCCACACCCCGAGCGGGGGCAAGGTCTCGCCCCCGGCGAGCAGCTCCGGCCCGGCCGGGTCCCCCTGCGGGGCTTGTTCCCCTCCCCGCCCCTTCCCGTAACCGGGGCTCCGCCCCGGACCCCGCGCCTCAAACGCCGGCAGGGCTGGGATGTGCTCCGCACATCCAGCCCGCGCGGCGTTTGAGCGCACCGGGCGCGAAGCGCCCGACCCGGGGGGCTGGGGGCGCAGCCCCCGGTTTCGGGAAGGGGCGGGTAGGGGAACAGCCCCGCAGGGCTCCAGCTCCGCGACGCCCGGGCCCCCGGCCGCGCCGGCGGCCGGGGCCGGGAGGCGGTAGGGCCAGGGGTGGCCGCAGTTCAGCGCGCGGACCGCACCCTCCCGCCCGATCTCCAGCAGCAGCACGGTCACGAACTCCTCCGCCACCGGCGACTCCGGCTCGCCCCCTCCCGCCGCCGGATGCTCCCACCGCACCCGGTCCCGCAGGTGCCGGTGGAGTGCCCGCTCCATCCGCCGCAGCACCCCGTCCAGCGTGGGCTCGTCGTACGCCGCCTCCCGGAAAGCCCCCAGCACGGCCGCCGCCGCGCTCAGCGCGGGCAGTCCGTGGCCGCGTACGTCTCCGATCACCACCCGCACCCCGTACCGCGTCGGCAGCGCGTCGTACAGGTCCCCGCCCACCGACGCCCCGTGTACGGCCGCCAGCGCCAGGCCCTCGATCCGTGGCGGGAGCGGCCGCAGCAGTGCGCGCTGGGCCGCGCCCGCGATCTCCCGGGTGCGGCGCAGTTCGCCGAGCAGCCGCTGCCGGACGTGCAGAGCGCAGGCGGTGGCCAGCAGCAGGAAGGCCGCGCAGCTGGCCAGGCTCGGTCCCAGCGCCCCCGGGGAGGACAGCTCCCAGGACACCGCGGCACCCGTCCAGGCAAGGACGCACACCCGGCGCACCCGGGGCATCTCCCCGCGCATCGTCATCTCGTTCCGGCCTCCCCTCGGCGGGAACGATTGTGTCGACCACCCGGTGCCGAGGACACGGGTCACCGGCCTTCTCACCCGAATGAGTGAGGGGCGCGTCCGGTGTCCCGGACGCGCCCCTCACCAGGCGAAAAACAGCGGATTCAGGCGGCCCGTCAGGCGCCGCGCAGCACCGCTCCCGTGCGCTCGGCGGCCAGGGCCACCGCCGCGTCGCGGGCCGCCGTGGACTCCTCGGCGGTCAGCGTGCGGTCGGCCGCGCGGAAGCGCAGCGCGTAGGCCAGGGACTTCTTGCCCTCGCCGACCTGCTCACCGGTGAACACGTCGAACAGCCGCAGCGATTCGAGGAGTTCACCCGCGCCCTTGCGGAGCGCGGCCTCCACCGCGGCGGCCGGGACCGACGCGTCGACGATCAGCGCGACGTCCTGGGTGGCCACCGGGAAGCCGGAGATCCGCGGGGCCGTCACGGCCTCGCCGCCGGCCGCCTGCAGGCGGTCCAGGTCGAGCTCCATGGCGCTGGTACGGGCCGGCAGGCCGAGCGTCTTGACCACGCGCGGGTGCAGCTCACCGGCGTGGCCGATGACGGTCTCCACCCCGCCGAGGGTGACGACCAGCTCGGCGCAGCGGCCGGGGTGCCAGGGACCGTACTGGCCCTGCCGGACCACCAGGTCGGCGCCGGCCTCGACGGCCAGCGAACGGGCGGCCTGGATCGCGTCGGCCCAGTCGGCCGGGCGGCCCTTGCCCCACCAGCCGGCCTGCTCGCGCGCTCCGGCGAGCACGACCGCGGCGTACCGCGGCTGCGCGGGCAGCGCGGCGTCGAGGGTGGCGATCTCCTCGTCCGTGGGGCGGCGGTCGACGGGCAGCCGCACGGCGACACCCGCCTCCGGGCCCGCACGGAAGACCGAGCCGGTCTCGAAGAGTGCGAGGTCGTGGCTGCCCCGGCTGTCGTTGCGGCGCAGCGCGCCGAGCAGACCCGGCAGCAGCGTGGTGCGCAGCGCCGGCTCCTCGTCGGAGAGCGGGTTGACCAGCTTGACGACCTGGCGGGCGGCGTCGTGCGCGGGCAGCTGGAGCTGGTCGAAGACCTGCTCGCCGATGAAGGGGTAGCTGAGCGCCTCGACGTAGCCGGCGCCGGCCAGTGCGCGGCCGACCCGGCGGTGCAGCACCTGGCGCGGGGTCAGCCCGCGGCCGGAGGGCACCTGCGGGAGGGTGGAGGGCAGGTTGCCGTAGCCCTCCAGCCGGATGATCTCCTCGGCGAGGTCGTTGGGCTCGGCGAGGTCGGGCCGCCAGCTGGGGACGGTGACGACGAGCTCGTCCTGGCCGTAGACGTCGCAGCCGATCTCCTGGAGGCGGCGGACGACGGTCTCCCGGCCGTAGTCCATGCCCGCGACCCGGTCCGGGTGGTCCGCGCGCATCGCGACGGTGCGCGGGGCGACCGGGGCGGCCTCCTCGGTGACGCCGGCCTCGGCGGTGCCGCCCGCGAGCAGCACCAGCAGGTCGACGGTCCGCTGCGCGGCCGCGGCGGCGGCCTGCGGGTCGACGCCCCGCTCGAAGCGCTTGGACGCCTCGGAGGACAGCTTCAGCCGGCGGGCGGTGCGCGAGATCGACACGGGGTCGAAGTGCGCGGCCTCGATGACCACGTCGGTGGTGCCGGTGACGGCGCCGGTTTCGGGGTCGGTGACGGAGTCGGCGATCTCGGTGTTGGCACCGCCCATGACTCCGGCGAGGCCGATCGGCCCGGTGCTGTCGGTGATCACCAGGTCTTCGGCGTCGAGGGTGCGCTTGACCCCGTCGAGGGTGGTGAACTTCTCGCCCTGCTCGGCCCGGCGGACCCCGATGGGACCGTCCAGCCGCGACCGGTCGTAGGCGTGCAGCGGCTGGCCGAGCTCCAGCATCACGTAGTTGGTGATGTCCACGGCGAGCGAGATCGGGCGCATGCCGGCCTTCTGCAGGCGGCGGCTGAGCCAGATCGGGGAGCGGGCCTCGGGGTCCAGGCCGGTGACGGTGCGCGCGGTGAAGCGGTCGCAGCCGGCCGGGTCGTCGACCTTGACGAGGTAGCCGTAGGAGTTGGGCGCCGGTACGTCGAGCAGCGCGGGGTCGCGCAGCGGCAGGCCGAAGGCGGTGGCCGCCTCGCGGGCGATGCCGCGCATCGACATGCAGTAGCCGCGGTCCGGGGTGACGTCGATGTGCAGGACCTCGTCGACGAGCTGGAGCAGCTCGATCGCGTCGGTGCCGACCTCGTGCTCCGGCGGCAGCACGATGATGCCGTGCGTGCCGTCGTCGCCCATGCCGAGCTCGTCGCCGGAGCAGATCATGCCGTGCGAGGTCTTGCCGTAGGTCTTGCGCGAGGCGATCGCGAAGTCTCCGGGCAGGACGGCGCCGGGCAGGACCACGACGACCTTGTCGCCGACGGCGAAGTTCCGGGCGCCGCAGACGATCTCCTGGGGCTCACCGGTGCCGTTGGCCCGGCCGACGTCGACGGTGCAGAACCGGATCGGCTTCTTGAAGCCCTCCAGCTCTTCGATGGTGAGCACCTTGCCGACGACGAGGGGGCCCTTGAGCCCGGCGCCGAGCTGCTCGACGGTCTCGACCTCGAGGCCGGCGTCGATCAGCTTGGCGGCCACGTCGCGGCCGGTGGTGCCGGCGGGGAGGTCGACGTACTCCCGCAGCCAGGAAAGCGGGACCCGCATCAGATCTCCATCCCGAACGGCCGGGTGAAGCGCACGTCACCTTCGACCATGTCTCGCATGTCTTCAACGTTGTGGCGGAACATCAGCATCCGCTCGATGCCGAACCCGAAGGCGAACCCGCTGTATACCTCGGGGTCCACGCCGCAGGCGATGAGCACCTTGGGGTTGACCATGCCGCAGCCGCCGAGCTCGATCCAGCCCTCGCTGGAGCAGGTGCGGCAGGGGCGGTCGGGGTTGCCCACCGACTCGCCGCGGCACACGTAGCACTGCATGTCCATTTCGGCGGACGGCTCGGTGAACGGGAAGAAGTGGGGGCGCAGCCGGGTGGTGGTGCCCTCGCCGAACAGCTCGGCCACCATGTGGTCCATGGTGCCCTTGAGGTCGGCCATGGTCAGGCCCTTGTCCACGGCGAGCAGCTCGACCTGGTGGAACACGGGGGTGTGGGTGGCGTCGAGCTCGTCGGTCCGGTAGACCCGGCCCGGGCACACGATGTAGACGGGCGGCTCCCGGTCGAGGAGCGAGCGGGCCTGCACCGGGGAGGTGTGGGTGCGCAGCACGACACCGGACTCGTCGCCTTCCGTCCCCTTGGGGCCCCGGACGAAGAAGGTGTCCTGCATCTGGCGCGCCGGGTGGTCGGGCGTGAAGTTGAGCGCGTCGAAGTTGAACCACTCCGCCTCGACCTCGGGGCCCTCGGCCACCTCGTAGCCCATGCCGACGAAGATGTCCGCGATGCGGTCCATCAGCGTGGTCAGGGGGTGGCGGGCGCCGGCCGGGACGCGGTCGTAGGGCAGCGTGACGTCCACCGCCTCCTCGACCAGCACGCGCTCGTCGCGCTCGGCCTCGAGCTGTGCCAGGCGTTCCGCGTAGGCCTTGTTCACCGCGCCGCGGGCCTGGCCGACGCGCTTGCCGGCCTCTGCCTTGGCCTGCGGCGGCAGGGCGCCGATCTCGCGGTTGGCGAGCGCCAGGGGCGAGGTGCCGCCGGCGTGGGCGGTCTTCGCGTGCGCCAGTGCGTCGAGGTCGCCGGCGGCCGCGAAGGCGGCGAGCGCCTCGTCCCGCATGCGCTCGATCTCTTCCGGTTTCAGTGCCTCGACCTCGACAGGGTCGTACGACTTGTTCGGTGCCGACATCTCTTCCCGTACTTCCGATGGCTGGCTGGTGGTCCGTGCTCGACCCGGGGCTCGACACAAGGACACAAAGGTGCCAAAGGTCGAGTCTAAAGGCCGCTGGGGGTGAAGGAGCCCGTGGGCCGCCTGGCGAGACGCTCCGCAGCTGCTACTGCGTGAGGTAGGCGGGCGCGCCGACGGGCAGGATAAATCGGAATTCGGCGCCGCCGCCGGGGCCGCGGCCGACCGTGATGGTGCCGCCGTGGGCCTCCACGATGCCCTTGACGATGTACAGGCCCAGCCCGGTGCCGCCGCGTTTGCTTCCCCGCCAGAAGCGGGTGAAGACGCGGCCCATCGACTCCTCGGGGATGCCGGGGCCTTCATCGGTCACGGTGACGGCTGTTCCCTTCTCGTGCGGGCTCACGTCGATGGTGACCGTTCCCTCGCCGTGCCGCACCGCATTTTCGAGCAGGTTGCCCAGGACCTGGTCGACCTTGTCGGGGTCGGCCCACAGGTCGGGCAGCGGGCGGCTGACCCGGACGAGGAACCGCTCGGGGGCCTGGCCGTTCGCGGTGAGGGCCTGGACGTGCCGGCCGACGGCGGTGGCGATGTCCACGGGCTGGCGGCGCACCTCCAGCCGGCCGGAGTCGATGCGGGAGATGTCGAGGAGTTCGGCGATCAGCCGGGTGACGCGGTTGGCATCGGCGTCGACGGTCTCCAGCATGAGCCGCTTCTGGTCGTCGGTGAACCGTTCCCATTTGGCGAGCAGGGTGGCGGTGAAGCCCTTGACGGAGGTGAGCGGGGAGCGCAGTTCGTGCGCGACGGTGGCGATCAGTTCGGCGTGGCTGCGTTCGGTGCGTCGGCGGGCCTCGGTGCCGCGCAGGGTGACCACGAGCCGGCGCAGGGGCCCGGTGGGGTGCGTACGGACGTACTCGGCGGAGACCAGGACCTCCCGCCCGCCGGGCAGGAGGAGGTTCCGCTCGGGCTGCCTGCGTCGGGTGGCGAGCCCCCCGTAGGGGTCGGTCAGGGCCCACCAGCGGCGGCCGTCGAGGTCTTCCAGCGGCAGGGCGCTGTCGATCCGGGCGCCGAGGGCCTCGGCCGGCGCGGTGGCGGTGATCCGGGCGGCGGCCCGGTTGAAGCAGATGACCTGCCCGGTGTGGTCGGCGACGACGAGCCCGTCGGGCAGATCGTCGGGGTCGATGCCGAGCCCGACGTACGGCGCCGGTTCCGCGGCGGCCCCACCGGCCGGGGCTCCGGTCGGGCTGGTGGCCGGGCGGGCGGGCGCGGGCGTGTCCGCGGTGGCGTACGTGGCTCCGGTACGGCCCGGGCCGGGTTGCCGGCCGGGGAGGCCGGGCCGGGCCGGGGTTGCGGCCGCCGCGGCGGGCCCCGCGGCGCCTGTGGTCCCGCGTGGGCTGTTCGTACCGACGGTCATGTCCCCGTACCCCACATCTCCGAGGAGCGCAGTGGGCCCCCGGGCCGCCACATTACTAGCTGGGGGTCACGGAGCGGCACCCTCCGGGCGCCCGCTGTGCTCGCGCGGAGGCGTAGAGGCACACCGCGGCGGCGGTGGCGAGGTTGAGGCTCTCGGCCTTGCCGTGGATCGGGACGCGGACCACGGCGTCCGCGAGGGCGCGGGTCTCCTCGGGCAGGCCCCAGGCCTCGTTGCCGAAGACCCAGGCGGAGGGCCCGCCCATAGTGCCCGCGTCGAGCTCGGCGTCGAGGTCGTCCTCGCCCGCCCCGTCGGCGGCGAGGATGCGTACGCCCGCCGCGCGCAGGCCTTCGACGGCCTGCTCGACGGGCACGCCGACGGCGACCGGGAGGTGGAAGAGGGAGCCGACGGAGGCGCGGACCGACTTGGGGTTGTAGAGGTCGACGGAGGCGTCCGTGAGGACCACCGCGTCCGCGCCGGCGGCGTCGGCGCAGCGCAGCACGGTGCCGGCGTTCCCGGGGTCGCGGACGTGGGCGAGGACGGCGACCAGTTTGGGTTCGGCCCTGAGGATGGCCTCGAAGGGCGAGTCGAGGAAGTGGCAGACGCCGACGAGCCCCTGCGGGGTGACGGTCTGCGAGACCTCGGCGAGTACCTCGTCGGAGGCGTAGTGCACGCGCGCGCCGGCTGCGCGGGCGGCGTCGACGATGCCGGCGTAGCGCTCGGCGGCCTCGACGGTGGCGAACAGCTCGATCAGGGTCGCACCCTGCTCGCCGCGGTGTTCCACGGCCTCGCGGACGGCCTGCGGGCCCTCGGCGATGAACCGGCGCTCCTTGGTGCGGAAGTTGCGCCGCGCGAGGCGGCGGGCAGCGGCCACCCGGGGGGATCGCGGGGAGATCAGCTCGACGGGGGTACCCATGGGTTCCTTCTCGGGGTCCGGGGTGCGACAGCGGGCGGGCCGCGCGGGATGGAAGCAGCGGGGCCAAAGCACACGGACCCGCAGGCGTGACGCCTGCGGGTCCGTGGGGCCGGCCCTCAGCGGGGGCCGGCAAAGCCTTACGCGGCGGCCTTGGGGGCGTTGACGTCGGCCGGGAGGGCCTTCTGCGCGACCTCGACGAGGGCGGCGAACGCGTTGGCGTCGTTGACGGCCAGCTCCGCGAGGATCTTGCGGTCCACCTCGATGTTGGCGGCCTTCAGACCCTGGATGAGGCGGTTGTACGTCATGCCGTTCTGGCGGGCAGCGGCGTTGATGCGCTGGATCCACAGCTGACGGAAGTCGCCCTTGCGCTTCTTGCGGTCGTTGAAGTTGTAGACCAGCGAGTGGGTGACCTGCTCCTTGGCCTTGCGGTACAGGCGCGAGCGCTGACCGCGGTAGCCGGAGGCCGCCTCGAGGATCGCCCGGCGCTTCTTGTGGGCGTTTACTGCCCGCTTGACGCGTGCCACTTGTTAACTCCTTGTAGCGGGGCCGTGGTTGTGTTCACACGGCCCGAAATCGATTGGGTCCCGGTCTCGACGTCCCGCTCCCGGCAGGGGGAGCGGAAGGACGTCACTTGCCGAGAAGCTTCTTGATCTTCTTGGCGTCGCCCGGGGCCATCTCGGCGTTGCCGGTGAGGCGACGCGTCAGGGTGGACGGCTTGTGCTCGAGCAGGTGGCGCTTGCCGGCGCGCTCACGGAGCACCTTGCCGGAGCCGGTGATCTTGAAGCGCTTCTTGGAACCGCTGTGGGTCTTGTTCTTCGGCATAGCGCCGTTATCTCCTCGTCGGTGGCGCCCCCGCCGGTCCGTTTCCGGGCCGGCGCACGGGAGCGTCAGTTGTGTCGGTTGATCCGGGACGGGCTGCCCCGGTATCAGGCCTCGGCGTTCTCCTCGGGGGTGGCTTCCCCGACGGGAGCCTCCTCCGCGGGGGCCTCGTCCGTGGCGGCCAGGCCCTGGCGCTCGGCCTTGCGGGCGGCCTGCGCCTCGCGGGCCTCGGCCATCGCCTCGGTCTTCTTCTTGTGCGGACCGAGGACCATGATCATGTTGCGGCCGTCCTGCTTCGGGTTCGACTCGACGAACCCGAGGTCCTGGACGTCCTCCGCCAGACGCTGCAGCAGTCGGTAGCCGAGCTCCGGCCGGGACTGCTCGCGACCACGGAACATGATCGTGATCTTGACCTTGTCGCCCTGCTTGAGGAACCGAACGACGTGACCCTTCTTGGTGTCATAGTCGTGCGGGTCGATCTTCGGCCGGAGCTTCATTTCCTTGATGACCGTGTGCGCCTGGTTCTTGCGCGCCTCACGGGCCTTCATGGCCGACTCGTACTTGAACTTGCCGTAGTCCATGAGCTTGCAGACCGGCGGCCTCGCGGACGCCGCAACCTCGACCAGGTCGAGGTCGTACTCCTGAGCGAGCTCCAGGGCCTTGGCAAGCGGAACAATCCCGACCTGCTCGCCGCTGGGACCGACAAGTCGCACCTCGGGAACGCGAATCCGGTCGTTGATGCGGGGCTCGGTGCTGATGGATCCTCCTCGGTTGCACCTCACGACTGCCTGGCAGGCAGCCGCTTGACGTCTGTTCGTCTGACCGGCCGCATCCGGGAACGCAAAAACGCCCCGGACGGGACACAGGCAGCAGCTCCAGAACACAACCGGAGCACCGCCGCGTCGACCGCGGGGCGCAGACTCGGGCGGCTTTCCATCGTCCGTACGGAACGATGGATGCCACCTGACCGGATGACCTGCCACCCCGGAGGGCGGTGCAGGTGGGAGTTCGGAGCCTCCACTTGTGGGCCGGGGACATACGTCTCCGGCCGGTCGTCACACAAGGTTAGCACCCATGCCCCGGGGAGGCTAATCCGCGCCACCGCTTAAGGTGAGGACATGACTGACGCGACGCCCCCCACCCCCACCTCCGAGGCCGATGAGGCTCCCGGCTCCCCCGACTATGAAGCCATGACCCGCGACATCGCGGACGTGCCCGCGGTCGAGGTGATCACCACGGTGGCGGTGCACCTGCTGAGCGCCGCGGCGGTCAACCTGGGCCTGGACAAGCCGGACTCCGAGCACAAGGACCTCGACGAGGCCCGCAAGCTGATCACCGCGCTGGCCGGCCTGGTCACGGCGAGCGCGACCGAGATCAGCTCCTTCCACGCGGCTCCGCTGCGTGACGGCCTGAAGTCGCTCCAGCTGGCGTTCCGCGAGGCCTCCATCGTTCCGGACGAGCCGGGCCAGGGGCCGGGCGAGAAGTTCACCGGGCCGGTCTACGCCTGATCCCGGGCCGTCCCGTATCCCGTCCACGAAGGGCGCCCCGTTCCTCGGAGGGGGCGCCCTTCGTGCTGTCGGTTTCGTTCTGTCGGCTTCGTACTGTCGACTACGGGCTGTCGGCTTCAGGCCGTCCGCGACGGGCCGTCGACTTCTTGGGCTGTCGGCTTCCCTGCCGTATCAGCGGGCGAAGAGGGGGTCGCCGGGCGGGGCCGGGGCCGCGGCCGGCAGCAGGGCCATCTCCAGCCCGCGGACCAGCCGGGCCCGCAGGGTCTCGTCCGCGGCCAGCGCCCGGGCGATCCGCCCCGCGCCCGCCCCCGGGTCGGCGCCCTCGGCGAGCACCACCGCGAGGATGCCGTCGGCCGCGCCGCCGCCGGGCAGCAGATGGGCGCGGAGCACCGACGGCTCGGCCGCCACCGCGGCCCGTACGGCCTCCCGTACGGCAGGGTCGGCGAGCGGGTCGGCGTCCGTACGGCCCTCCGCGAGGGCCAGTAGTGCGGGGCCGGTCAGCTGGTAGGCCACCGGGCCGGCCAGGTCGAGGACGACCGTGTCCGCCTTCTCGTGGGCGGCCGCGCTCAGCGCCTGGTGCAGCGGGACCGCCACCGGGCGGGCCGCCGGGTCCCAGCGGGCCAGCGAGGCGATCGAGGTGAAGGCGGGCAGTGCCCGCCGGTTCCCCGCCTGGAGGGTCGGCACGGCCATGTCGCTGGTCTTCTCGCGCTTGAGGCCGGTGTCCGGGTCGGTCTCCACCTCGCCGAGCACGGCGACCACCGGCACCAGCAGGCGGGCGTCCCGCAGCGCCTCCAGCACCTCCGGTTCCCTGGACCTGTCCGCCGCCCAGGCGGCCAGGGCCGCGCTCAGCCGGGGATCGGCGGAGCCGTCGTCGTCGGAGAAACCGGGGTCTGGAATGTTCTTCTGCGCCACAGTTACCCGACCCTATCCGGTACGGGCGGGCTGCCTGCGCCGCGCCAGTACGACGGCCAGCCCGAGCAGCCCGATCCCCGCGGCCGCGGTGACGGGCGCGAGCAGCCCGATCCGGTTCTCGGACGGCCGGGCCGGGGCCGGGCCCGGGCCGAAGTACCGGCTGCCGTAGGCGGCCGGGACGGGCAGCGCCGCTTCCGGGGTGATCCGCTCGGCCGCCTGCAGCGCGGCGACCGGGTCCACCAGGCCGTGCCCGCGGGAGTCGTCCCGGCCGCCGCCCGGAGCGTCCGAGGCGGTCTCCTCCAGCAGCCGCTTGATCTGTGCCGGGGACAGGCCGGGGTGCGCGGAGCGCACCAGGGCGACCGCGCCGGACACGAAGGCGGCGGCCGCGCTGGTGCCCCAGCCTTCGTAGTACTTGAGGTCGGGGTCGGGGATGACGACGCCGACGCCGGGGGCGCTGACGGTGGCGTACCACTTGCGGGTGGAGAAGCCGGCCTTGCGGCCCTTGCGGTCGACGGCGGTGACGGCGATCACGCCGGGGTAGGCGGCCGGGTAGGAGACGGGGTCGCCCCGCTTGCCGCTGTTGCCGGCCGATGCGACCACGACGACGCCCTTGGCGAGGGCGTACTGGACGGCTTCGTCCTCGGCGGCCTCGTGGTGGGCGGAGTCGCTGTCGTCGCCGAGCGAGAGGTTGATCACGTCGGCGCCGTGGTCGGCGGCCCACCTGATGCCTTGGGCGAGGGCGCCGCCCTTGGAGGAGCGGGCCTTGGCGCGGCCCGGGTCGCCCTCCTCGAGGATCACCCGGATCGGCAGGATCTTCGCCGCGGGGGCGATCCCGAGGACGCCGTCCCGGCGGTCGGCGCCGTGGCCGTGCCCGGCGATGATCCCGGCCATGGCGGTGCCGTGGCGGGCCCAGGTCCGGTCGCCGCGGGAGGCGCCCATGCCGACGAGGTCGGTGCCGTCGAGGACCTGGCCGGCGAGGTCGGGGTGTGCGGAGTCCACACCGGTGTCGAGGACGGCGACGGTGATGCCCTCGCCGCGGGTGGTGCCCCAGGCCTCTTCGGCGCGGAGGGCGGTGAGGCCCCACTGGCGGTCGCGGATGGCGTCGGCGGAGGCGGGGGGCACGGCGACCCCGAGTACCAGCCCGAGCAGCACCCCGACAACGGCCACGCCCCGCCACGGGCACACCCTTGCCCGGGACTCGTTCCCCATCCCGCCCCTTCCCACTGCCCCGAACATGCGGCTCCGCCGCACGGGGGCCGAGGCTCCAGCCCCCGTCCGCCGCTTCGGCTCGCCGGGTACGCCCAATCGCCGCGCGGGCTGGACGTGCGCAGCACATCCCAGCCCAGCCACCGTCCGAGACACGCGGCCCGGCGCGGAGCCCAGCCCACCCAGCCCCGCCGACGCGGAGTCCGAGGCCGAGCCCGGCCCATCCAGCCCCGCCGGCGTTTGAGGCGCGGGTCCGGGCAGAGCCCGGTTACGGGAAGGGGCGGGGTGGGGAAGGCCCCGCGCAGCGGCGGTGGCGCGGACGCGGACGCGGACGCGGCGGATCATCGTTTCGGCTCCGGGGTCGGGGGCGCAGCAAGCGCACCGAGGGATTCCTGCACCCGCCCGGCCACGCCCCGCACCGCATGCCCCAGCCCGGCCTGCGCCACTCCCCCGTCCGCGCCCGGCGCCATCGCTTCCTCGGCCGTCGACGGCCGCTTGATGGTCCGCCCGTCGGCGAACGCCGACACCGCGTACACGACCACCGGCGCGTCCGGCATCACGGCCACCGTCCAGGCCGCCCGCTGCTCCGCGCCGAAGCCCAGCCCCGTCGGCATCGGGAGCTGCTCGCGGAGCCCCTTCAAGGCCTCGGCATCGGCCTCGGTCTCGGCCGGGGTGAACACCAGGCCGACCGTGACGACGGAGCTGCGGGTGGCGTCGGTGTAGGTGGCCCGCAGCACCCGGGTGCAGCCGGTTGCGGACAGGGCCTGCTGCCAGTCCGCGGGCAGGGCGGCCGCGCATTCCGCGTCGGGGGCGACGGCGACCCGGGTCCAGGCCCGGTCGGCTCCGCCAGGGCCGGCACCGGGTGCGTCGAGGCGCGGCGGCAGGAGGGCGTCGACGGGCTCCTCGTGCCAGAGGGACCCGGCCCGGTGGTACAGCTCGGCGGCCGACGGCGGCCGACCGGCTTCCCGCCACTCCTGCCAGCCGGTCCAGGCACCCCCGCCGATCAGTACGAGACCGAGCACGCCGCACAGCACGGCGGCGCCCGGAATGCGCCGGCGTACGCGGCCGCCGCCCGCCGGCGGAGCGAACCCGCCAACGGGGGCGGGCTCGGCATCAGCCGGGGCCCCGGGCCAGACCGTCACGGGCTCCGCAGCCGGGGCGGGCCCGGGCGCGACCGCGTCCGCGGAAACCGCGGCGTACGGCGGGAGGGGCGCGGGCTCGGCAGGCGCGAGAGCGGGACGCGGCTCCGAGCCGGGCCCGGTCAAACCCGGGCTGACGGAAGCCGGGGCCACAGCCCCCGCGGGCGTGTGCTCGGGGTCAGCGGGGGCCAGAGGCTGGGCGGGTATCGGCTCGGCGGCGGCCGGGGCCGGCCCACCAGTTCGCCGGGCCGCGCCGGCGGCGCCCGGAGTCGGCTCGGCATCCAGGGCCGGGGCCGGCACGCCTGCCGCCAGGTCGGCCTCGGGATCCGCGGCCGGGGCCGGCACGGCAGCGGGCTCGGCTGGCACGACAGCCAGCACGGCAGCGGGCTCGGCTGGCGCGGCAGCCGCCGGGGCATGGGCCGGCTCGGCGGCGGCCTGGGCCGGCACGCCAGCCGCCGAATCGGCCGTGAGGTCCGCGGCAGGGGCCGGCTCGGCGGCGGCCGGGGCAGCCTTGGTAGCCGGGGCAGCGGCAGGAACCAGCCCGGCGGCGGCCGAGGCCGGCCCACCGGTGTGCTGAGCCACGCCGGTCGCGTCCGGGGTCAGAGCGGCATCCAGGGCCGGGGCCGACACGGCAGCCGCCAGGGCGGCCGCGGGATCCGCGGCAGGGGCCGGCACGGCAGCGGGCCGGGCCGGCTGGGCGACCGATTGGGCCGGGTCGACGGGGGCCGGGGCAGCCTGGGGGGCCGGGACAGCCTTGGTAGCCAGGGCAGCAGCAGGAACCGGCATGGTGACGGCCGAAGCCGGCCCGCCAGTCAGCTCGGCCGCGCTGACGGCCGGGGCCGGCCCAGCGGCGGCCGGGGCCGGGTCGCCAGCGGGCCGGGCCGGGTCGATGGGGGCCGGGGCAGCCTGGGGCGCCGGGGCAGCCTTCGGATCCGCGGGAGCGGCCGGGGTCGGCTCGAGGTGGGGTGCGGGCAGGGGCGGTGGGTTCGGCGCAGGTGGTGCCGAGTGTGGGTCGGTCGTCGTCATTGCGGCGGCTCCGCCCCCCGTTCCGTACCGCGGCTGCCTGCCCGTACTCTACGGCGCCCGCGGCCCGTGGGAACCGGCGCCTCAGCCCCCTACCCACCGGTAGGGCCGTCTGGCAAGCTGCGGCCATGACTTCCCCCGCCGCGGACCGGGCTCGCTACGACCGGGCCACCGCCCACCTCGACGCCCCCCTGGCCCTCGTGGATCTCGACGCGTTCGACGCGAATGCGGACGATCTGGTGCGGCGCGCGGGCGGCAAGCCGGTGCGGGTGGCGAGCAAGTCGGTGCGCTGCCGGGCCCTGCTGGAGCGGGTGCTGGCGCGGCCGGGGTTCGCCGGAGTGATGTCGTACACATTGGCCGAGTCGGTCTGGCTGGCCCGGTCCGGGTTCGAGGACGTGCTGCTCGCCTACCCCTCCGCCGACCGCGCCGGTTTCGCCGAGCTGGCGGGCGACGCCAAGCTGGCCGCCGCCGTCACGGTGATGGTCGACGATCCGGCGCAGCTGGAGCTGATCGACCGGTCCCGGGAGGGCGGCCGGGAGGAGATCCGGGTCTGCCTGGAGCTGGACACCGCGCTGCACCTGTTCGGCGGCCGGATGCGGGTAGGGGCGCGGCGGTCGCCGCTGCGGGATCCGGCCGGGCTGGCGGAGCTGGCGCGGCAGGTGCAGCGCCGGGACGGCTTCCGGGTGGTCGGGCTGATGGCGTACGAGGGGCATGTGGCGGGTGTCGGTGACGCGCTGGCCGGGCGGCCGGTGCGGTCCCGGGCCATCCGGCTCATGCAGGGCGCGGCCCGCAAGGAGCTGGCGGCCCGCCGGGCCGAGGTGGTGCGGGCCGTACGGGCGGTCGTACCGGACCTGGAGTTCGTCAACGGCGGCGGCACCGGCAGCGTGCAGCAGACGGCCGCCGAGGAGGCGGTGACGGAGATCGCCGCCGGGTCGGGCCTGTACCTGCCGCGGCTGTTCGACAACTACACCTCGTTCAGCGGCCGGCCCGCCGCACTGTTCGCACAGCCGGTGGTCAGGAGGCCCGGGGTGGGTGTGGTCACCGTGCTCGGCGGCGGCTATCCCGCCTCCGGCGCTGCCGGGGCCGACCGGCTGCCGGTGCCGTACCTGCCGCAGGGGCTGCGCTACGACCCCCAGGAGGGCGCCGGGGAGGTGCAGACCCCGCTGCTGGGCAGCCCGGCCGATGATCTGCTGATCGGCGACCGGGTCTGGTTCCGGCATGCGAAGGCGGGTGAGCTGTGCGAGCGGTTCGCGGAGCTGCACCTGGTCGAGGGCGACCGGGTGACGGCGACCGTGCCGACCTACCGGGGCGAGGGCCGCACCTTCCTCTGACTCCGCGGCCTGTTGGGGGCTAGGGCCGGGTGTAGGGGCGGGTCATGATCTCCATGTTGTGGCCGTCCGGGTCGTCGAAGTACGCGCCGCGCCCGCCGAAGAGGCGGTTGATCCGGCCGGGTTCGGTGTGGTGGGGGTCCGCGTAGTAGGTGACCCCGACCGCTTCCAGGCGGTCGATCATGGCGTCGAACCGGTCGTCGGGCACGAGGAACGCGTAGTGCTGCGACTGGATCGGCTCCTCGGTCAGCTCGTAGTAGTCGAGGGTCACGCCGTTGCCGAGGTCGACGGGAAGGAACGGCCCGAAGGGCGCGCCGACCTTCAGGCCGAGGATCACGGCGAGGAACTCGGCCGACAGCCGCCGGTCCTTGGCGTAGACGACGGTGTGGTTCAACTGGACGGCGTCGACGGGCGGTCGGGCGTCGGAATTCCGGTGGTGGGTTTCGGGCATGTGAAGGGTCGCTCTCCGGTCGTGGATTCCATGGGAGGGCGCGCGTGCCGCGCACGGGCGCCGGAAGGAAGGACGCGGAGAGGGTGGGCGGGGCTCTGGCCCGCCCCGTCCTCACGACGAGGCCGGGCGCCTCACTCGTACATGGCCCATGGCCGACCCGGCAGTCACGCTGTCGATCTTATGGCGCGCGCCGGGCCGGAACAAGGGTGAATTCGCGCCGCGGTGCGACGTGCCGTCCGGATTCTCAGGGGTCAGAAGACCGAGTCCGGCTGGTCCGGGATGACGCTGGAGTCGGCGCGCAGCACAGGGCCGGCCGTGCCGTCGGGGTGGACGTATCCGGTGGTGGCGCACGGGTAGGGGCCTGGCTTCTGCATCTTCGGCTCGATGAACATGGGGTTCACGATCCAGCGGCCGTCGCTGTTGTCGTAGGCCCGACACATCAGCTCGTTCTTGTTGCGGTTGACGGCCAGCCGCAGGGCGGTGGCGTCGCGCAGGAACGAGATGTCGGTGTCGGAGTCGCCGGCGGCGAAGACCTGTCGGCGGGCGGGCGGCTGGATCCGTTCGGCGGCCGCGCCGCGCACCCCGAAGACCTCCCGGTTGATCCAGCAGCGCTTGCCGTCGATGTACGTGATCATCGTGTCGGCTCCGTCGCGGACGGTTCCGCAGCCCTGGATGTGGGGGGTGAACCTCCCCCCGTACGTGGTGGTGTTGCGGATGCCGATGACGTGCTTCGCGTCGATGCCGACGCCTGCGGCCCAGACTTCGACGACCGGCTGCGGGGAGGCGGAGCTGATCCAGACGTCGAAGCCGGCCTTGTGGAGGGCGGCGATCAGGTCCTTCTGCTGGTCGTAGTAGCGGACCCAGCCGGTGGACTGTCCGCTGCCGACCTGCTGCTTGGCACCGATGGGGGCGGCGAGGTTCTCGGTGCGGGCGGCGGCGGCGAAGCCGCGTATCTCGCGGGCGGTCCAGCCCTGCATCAGCTGGGGCAGCCAGGCGTAGGAGGGTTCCGTCGTACGGCGGTTCCAGCCGGCGAAGGCGGCGGCACCGGCGCGGGTGGCGGCGGTGCCGTAGACGGCGTTGATCTCGTCGGCGCAGACGGTGCCGGCCGGGGTGCCGGTGGGCAGCGGGGCGCCGGGCCGGGCGAGTGGGCCGCAGGCGGCGGCCAGGGCCCCGGCGGCGGCCCGGGTGAGGTGGCGGCTGGTGGTGGTCCAGTCGCCGCGGGCGGGCTGGCGGATCCTGCCGTTGCGCAGCAGCCAGAACATGGTGGCGTCGCCGACGTCGTTCTTGACGACGGTGTTGTCCCAGTCGAAGACGGCGACCGGCTTGTCGCGGTGCGGACGGTGGTGCGGGCGGTACGGGCTGCAGCGGCCGTAGCGGTCGATGAGCTGCTGGAGGCGCGCCTGGTTGTCGCCGTACCAGCCGGCGCCGACGGTGACCGGCGGGCACGGGTGGGGCGCGGCCTGGACGGGGGGTGCGGCGAGGAGTCCGGCGCCGGTGGCCGCGCTGAGGGTGAGGGCGAGGGCGGTCGGCCAGTGTCTGGGCATGGTGCTGTGCTCCTGTTCCGGTGTTCCGGCTATTCCGGTGGTTCAGGTATCCCGGGGGGGGCGGGGGGTCCGGGGGTCCGGCGCCCCGGGAACGGCACAGCCGGGCGCCTTGCGGTGCCCGGCTGTGCCGTTTGGGTGGGTGCTTTACAGCGGGGTGACGTACGCCCCGGAGATTCCGCCGTCGACGAGGAAGTCGGTGGCGTTGATGAAGGAGGAGTCGTCGCTGGCGAGGAAGGCGACGGCGGCGGCGATCTCCTCGGCCTCGGCGAACCGGCCGAGCGGGATGTGCACCAGGCGGCGGGCGGCCCGCTCCGGGTCCTTGGCGAACAGTTCCCGGAGCAGCGGGGTGTTGACCGGGCCGGGGCAGAGTGCGTTGACGCGGATGCCTTCGCGGGCGAACTGGACGCCGAGTTCGCGGGACATCGCGAGGACGCCGCCCTTGGAGGCGGTGTAGGAGATCTGGGAGGTGGCGGCGCCCATCCGGGCCACGAAGGAGGCGGTGTTGATGATGGAGCCGCGGCCCTGCTGCCGCATGTAGGGCAGGGCGGCCTTGCAGCAGAGGTAGACCGAGGTGAGGTTGACGTCCTGGACGCGCTTCCAGGCGTCGAGTTCGGTGGTGAGGATGGAGTCGTCGTCGGGCGGCGAGATGCCCGCGTTGTTGAAGGCGACGTCGACGCTGCCGTAGGTGTCGAAGGCCGTCTTGAAGAGGGCGTCGACCTGCTCCTTGTCGGTGACGTCGACCTTGGCGAAGGTGCCGCCGACCTCTTCGGCGGCGGCCTTGCCGGCCGTCTCGTCGATGTCTCCGCAGACCACGTTGGCGCCTTCGGAGGCCAGCCGGCGGGCGGCGGCGAGGCCGATGCCGCTGCCGGCCCCGGTGATGACGGCGGTGCGGCCGACCAGGCGGCGGCAGACGATCTCTTCGGCGGATCCGGTGCTCATGATGGTTCAGGCCTCCGTGCTGATGAAGACGTTCTTGGTCTCGGTGAAAGCGGTGAGTGCGTCGGGTCCGAGTTCGCGGCCGAGTCCCGACTGCTTGTAGCCCCCGAAGGGGGTCCAGTAGCGGACGCTGCTGTGGGAGTTGACGGAGAGGTTGCCGGCGGCGACCGCGCGGGAGACGCGGATGGCGCGGCCGACGTCGCGGGTCCAGAGGGAGCCGGAGAGGCCGTACTCGGTGGCGTTGGCCAGCCGTACCGCCTCCTCCTCGTCCTCGAAGGGCAGGACGACGGCGACCGGGCCGAAGACCTCCTCGACGGCGACCGGCGCGGTGGGGGCGACGCCGGTGATCACGGTCGGCGGGTACCAGAAGCCGGGGCCGTCGGGGGCCGTCCCGCGGATCACCTCGAACCCGTCGAGCCCCGCCTGCCCGCCGAACCCACCGAGCCCGTCCGGCCCGCCGAGCCCGTCCCGCCCGTCGGGGACGTAGGACCGTACGCGGTCCAGCTGGGTCCGCGAGATCAGCGGGCCCATCTGGGTCTTCTCGTCGGCGGGGTCGCCGACCCGGACGGATGCGATGCCCGGGGCGAGGAGGTCCAGGAAGCGGTCGTACACGGAGCGCTGGACGAGGATCCGGGTGCGGGCGCAGCAGTCCTGGCCGGTGTTGTCGAGGAAGGACATCGGAGCTGCCGCGGCCGCTGCTTCGAGGTCCGCGTCGGCGAAGACGATGTTGGGGCTCTTGCCGCCGAGTTCGAGGGTGACGCGCTTCACCCGGTCGGCGCACTTGGCCATGATCTGCTTGCCGACCCGGGTGGAGCCGGTGAAGACGATCTTGGCCACGCCGGGGTGTTCGACGAGGGCGTCGCCGGTGACCGCGCCGCGGCCGGGGAGCACCTGGAAGAGGTGCTCGGGGATCCCGGCTTCGAGGGCGAGTTCGGCGAGCCGCAGGGCGGTGAGGGGGGTGGTCTCGGCGGGCTTGAGGATGACCGCGTTGCCGGCGGCGAGTGCCGGGGCGAGGCCCCAGGCGGCGATCGGCAGGGGGAAGTTCCAGGGGGCGATCACGCCGATGACGCCGAGGGGTTCGAGGAAGGTGACGTCCAGGCCGCCGGGGACGGGGATCTGGCGGCCGGAGAGCCGCTCGACGCCGCCGGCGGCGAACTCGAGCAGGTCGCGGACGTTGCCGGCTTCCCAGCGGGCGTTGCCGATGGTGTGGCCCGCCTCCCGGACCTCCAGCCGGGCGAGTTCCTCGATGTGGTCGTCGACCACGGAGGCGAAGCGGCGCAGCAGCCGGGCCCGGTCGGCCGGCGCGGCGGCCGCCCAGCCGCGCTGGGCTGCGGTGGCCCGTACGACGGCCTCGTCGACCTCGTCCCGTGTGGCGGCCGGGACGAGGGCGACGAGTTCTTCGGTGGCCGGATTGAGCACTTCCAGACTGAGCACGTCCGGATCGAGGGGGGCCGGCGCATCGGACACGTGGTGCCTCACAGACGTTCGAAGGAGCGGCGCAGTTCCCAGTCGGTCACCGCGGAGTCGTAGGCGTCGAGTTCGACGCGGGCCATGTTCCGGTAGTGGGCGACCACTTCGGGGCCGAAGGCGGCCTTGGCGATCTCGCTGTTCTCCCAGAGTTCGGCGGCTTCGCGCAGGGTGGTGGGGACGTGCGCGTAGTCGGCCGTGTACGCGTTGCCCGCACAGGGGTCGGGGAGTTCCAGGCGGTTCTCGATGCCGTACAGGCCGGCCGCGACGAGGCCGGCGACGGCCAGGTGGGGGTTGACGTCGCCGCCGGGGAGGCGGTTCTCGAAGCGCAGGGAGCGGCCGTGGCCGACCACTCGGAGGGCGCAGGTCCGGTTGTCCACGCCCCAAGCGACGGCGGTCGGCGCGAAGGATCCCGGCCGGAAACGCTTGTACGAATTGATGTTCGGGGCGTAGAGAAGGGAGAAGTCCCGCAGTGCGGCCAGCTGGCCGGCCAGGAAGTGGCGCATGACCTCGGACATGCCGTGCTCCCGGCCTGCCGCCTCGTCCGCCATCACATTGCGTCCGTCGGCATCGGTGAGCGAGAGGTGGATATGGCAGGAGTTGCCCTCCCGCTCGTCGTACTTGGCCATGAAGGTGAGGGAGACGCCCTCCTGGGCTGCGATCTCCTTGGCCCCGGTCTTGTAGACGGCGTGCTGGTCGCAGGTGACCAGGGCCTCGTCGTAGCGGAACACGATCTCGTGCTGGCCGAGGTTGCACTCGCCCTTGGCGGACTCGACGGTCAGGCCGGCCGCCTGCATCTCGTTGCGGATCCGGCGCAGCAGCGGTTCGATGCGGCCGGTGCCGAGGACCGAGTAGTCGATGTTGTACTGGTTGGCCGGGGTGAGGCCGCGGTAGCCGGAGTTCCAGGCCTGCTCGTAGGTGTCCTGGAAGACCATGAACTCCAGCTCGGTGCCGACCTGGGCGGTGTAACCGAGTTCGGCGAGGCGGTCCAGCTGGCGGCGCAGGATCTGCCGTGGGGCGGCGACGACGGGGGTGCCGTCGTTCCAGGCGAGGTCGGCAACGACCAGGGCGGTGCCCTCGTTCCAGGGGACCCGGCGCAGGGTGGCGAGGTCGGGGTGCATGGCGAAGTCGCCGTAGCCGCGGTCCCAGGAGGACATCTCGTAGCCGTCGACGGTGTTCATGTCGGTGTCGACGGCGAGGAGGTAGTTGCAGCCCTCGGTGCCGTGGCCCATGACCTCGTCGAGGAAGAACTGTGCGGCGAACCGCTTGCCCTGGAGCCGCCCCTGCATGTCGGGGAAGGCCAGGACGACTGTGTCGATCTCGCCGCCAGCGACGAGGGCGCGGAGCTCCTCGGGCGCGAGCGGCGGCTTGCGGTCTACCACGGGATTCTCTCCTTCGGTGAGCCGAGAGCGCCTAAGGTATTGAACAGAACCATTGCTTGGGAAGAGTTTCGGGAAGCTTTGGCGAGCACCGGGGAAATCGGGGAGGCGGTCACATGACGGATACGGCGGGCACGGCGGGCACCGCGGGCGGGGGAAGCACGGTCGAGCGGCTCAATCCGGTCCTGCGCCAGGTGCGGGCGGGCAACGGCTTCGAGGAGGCCCTGGAGCAGATCCTCCAGGTGGTCCGGCTGGGCCTGGTGCCGGCCGGCGAACGGCTGCCGGCGGAACGGGAGCTGGCCGAGAGGATGGGCATCAGCCGGGTGACCCTGCGGGAGGTGCTGAAGGTGCTCCAGGACCAGGGGCTGGTGGAGGCCCGGCGCGGCCGGTACGGCGGAACGTTTGTGCTCGCCCGGCCCGACACCCCGGCCGGCGCCGCCGAGGAGGAACTGCGCCGCCGGGTCGCGGGGGTGGACATCGAGGACGTGCTGCGCTTCCGTGAGGTGCTGGAAGTGGGCGCGGCCGGGCTGTGCGCCACCCAGGGCCTGACCGCCGCGGAAACCGCCCGGCTGCGGGGCGCCCTCGCCGCCACGCACGACGCGCAGCTCTCCGAGTACCGGCGACAGGACACCCTGTTCCACCTGACCCTGTGCGAGCTCGCCGGGTCCGCCACGCTGACGGCCCAGTACGCGGCCGTCCGGGCCACCGTCAACGACCTGCTGGACTGCATCCCGCTGCTGGTGCGCAACCTCGAACACTCGCAGCAGCAGCACAGCATCCTGGTCGAGGCGGTACTGGACCGCGACGCGGAGGGGGCCCGCGAGGTCATGCGGGAACACTGCTGCGGCACGGCCGCCCTGCTGCGCGGCTTCCTCGCCTGACCGGGGGCGGGACCGGGGCGGAGAGTGGCGCGGGGAGGTTTTCGTAACCGCTGTTTAACGCACGGGTCTTGCGCGCTCCACTCCCATGACGCAAAGGTACGCTCCACAACCATTGCCCTAGGCAGGAGCGCACATGGCCGACGACACCGCACCCGCCCCATCCGTACCCCCGGCCCCCTCCCCCGAATCCGCCGCAGCCGAATCCGTCTCCGTATCCGCGTCCGCATCCGCATCCGCCGAATCCGCCTATCTGGAGCGCCGGACCCTGCGGCGCGGCAGTGCCGGCTGGCTCCTGCTGACCGGCCTCGGCGTCGCGTACGTCGTCTCCGGCGACTTCTCCGGCTGGAACATCGGACTCGCCGAGGGCGGCTTCGGCGGGCTCGCCATCGCCACCGTGCTCATGGGCGCCATGTACGCCTGCCTGGTCTTCTCGCTCGCCGAACTCTCCGCGATCCTCCCCACCGCGGGCGGCGGCTACGGCTTCACCCGGCGGGCCCTCGGCCCGTGGGGCGGCTTCCTGACCGGCACCGCCATCCTCATCGAGTACATCCTCGCCCCGGCGGCCATCGTCATCTTCATCGGCGACTACGTCGAATCCCTCGGCCTGTTCGGGCTCACCTCCGGCTGGCCCGTCTACCTCGGCTGCTTCGTGATCTTCATCGGGGTGCACCTCTGGGGCGTCGGCGAGGCCCTGAGCTTCTCCCTGGTGGTCACCGCGATAGCCGTCGCCGCACTGCTGATCTTCGCGGTGGGCGCCTTCACCGAGTTCGACGCGAGCGGGCTGAACGACATCGCGGTCGACGCCTCGGCGGCCGGCTCCTCCTCCTGGCTGCCCTTCGGCATCCTCGGCATCTGGGCGGCCTTCCCCTTCGCCATGTGGTTCTTCCTCGGCGTCGAAGGTGTTCCGCTGGCCGCGGAGGAGGCCAAGGACCCGGTCCGCTCGATGCCGAAGGCACTCACCCTCTCCATGGGCATCCTGGCGCTGCTCGCCCTGGTCACCTTCTTCGCCGCGACCGGCGCGCAGGGCGCCGACGCCGTCAAGGCCGCCGGCAACCCCCTGGTGGTCGCCCTGGAAGGGGACGGCGGGCCCACCGCGCTCAGCCGGTTCGTCAACTACGCGGGCCTGGCCGGGCTGGTGGCCTCCTTCTTCTCCCTCATCTACGCCGGCTCCCGGCAGCTGTTCGCCCTCTCCCGGGCCGGCTACCTGCCCCGCGCCCTGTCCCTGACCTCCCGTCGGAAAGCCCCCTGGCTGGGCCTGGTCATCCCCGGCGCACTGGGCTTCGCCCTGGCCACGGCCACCGGGGACGGCGCGCGGATGCTGAACATCGCCGTCTTCGGCGCCACCATCTCGTACGCCCTGATGGCCCTGTCCCACATCGTGCTGCGGCGCCGCGAGCCCGGGCTGGCACGGCCGTACCGCACCCCGGGCGGGGTGGTCACCTCATCGGCGGCCTTCGTCCTCGCCCTGTCGGCCCTGGTCGCCACCTTCCTGGTGGACAAGGACGCCGCATTCATCGCACTGGCCGTGTACGCCGTCGCTCTCGCCTACTTCGCGATCTACAGTCGGCACCACCTGGTGGCCTCGGCTCCGGAGGAGGAGTTCGCGGCTCTGGCGGCGGCCGAGGCGGAACTCACCCGCGACTGAGAATCCCACCCCTTCCGGAGGTAACCACCGTGCTCAGGCCGCTCATCGGCATCACCACCTACGTGGAGTCGTCCACCCGCTACGGCGTGTGGGACGTCCCCACGGTCCTCACCCCGACCGGCTACCACCGGCTGGTCCAGGCGGCGGGCGGCGCGGCGGTGCTGCTGCCGCCGGACGCGACGGAGTCGGCGGCGGAGGTGCTGAGCCGGGTGGACGGCCTGGTCATCGCCGGCGGCAACGACGTGGACCCGTCCCGGTACGGAGCCCAGCGCGACCCGCGCACCGGCCCGACCGTGGCCGAGCGGGACGAGTGGGAACTCGCCCTGATCCGGGCGGCGGTACGAACCGGCACCCCGCTGCTCGGCATCTGCCGGGGCATGCAGGCGCTGAACGTGGCCCTGGGCGGGACGCTGGTCCAGCACATCGACGGGCACTCGGCGGGCAACGGGGTGGTCACCTGGCACCCTGTCCGCCCGGTGCCGGGCACCCGGTACGCGGAACTGGTCCCGGAGGAGTCGGACGTCCCCACGTACCACCACCAAGCGGTGGACCGGCTGGGGAGGGACCTGGTGGTGTCGGCGCATGCGGTGGACGGCACGGTGGAGGCGATCGAACTCCCGGGCGAGACCTTCGCCCTGGGCGTCCAGTGGCACCCGGAACGCGGCACGGACACCCGCGTCATGTCGGGCCTGATCACCGCCGCATCCCGCATCCCCACCCCGGTCCCCTGACCCACACGGCGTGGCCCTTCGCGGCCCCGTCTGCTGCGCCCCAGGCTTGGGCCCCGCCCGCTGCCGCGTCGGTGGTGCGGTGCGGGCGGGGAGCCGCTGCGCGGGGCCTTTCCCCTACCCGCCCCTTCCCGAACTGGGGCTCCGCCCCAGACCCCGCGCCTCAAACGCCGGCGAGGGCTGGAGATGCCTGTGCGGGCTGGGTTGCCGCAGGCAACTCCAGCCCCGCCGGCGTTTGAGG
>NZ_JBFBAV010000039.1:0-67052 GCF_040689505.1 Streptomyces sp. NPDC051211 | reverse complement strand
CCACCTGTTCCTCACCGAACAGCGGAGCAGCCCAAAAGCCCCTGCCAGGGCCTGACCCTCTACCAGGCCCTGGACCTCCTCCAACACCTACTCGCCACCTGGACCGGCACCTGCCCCACCTGCCGACAACCCACCCCAAGACAGCCCCACGACACCACCTAACAAAGCACTACTAGGGCGAAGGCGAGGGGGCGGCATTTGCGGTCCGCGGCGAGGTGGACCTTGCTGGTGAGTCCGCCGCGGGACCTGCCGAGTAGGGCTTCATTCAGGCGGAGTTTGCGTCGGCGTCGGATGCGCCGTCGCTCGGCTTGTCTGTTTTGCCCCTTCGGGCCGCCCCTTTTGCCGGGCTTCCTCCTGCTCCCGCGCAGCCTCTTCCAAAGCGTCAATGAGGTCCTTGCCGACGCGCATCCCGGCGGCGTCGTGGTGGGGGCGAACCGTGGTGGAGTCGAGGCTGACCAGCGACAAGTCTGCTCTTCCCGCGCGAGCCGCCTCGGCGATCACGCCCTCGAGCAGAGCGGAGAAGACACCGGCGTCCCGCCAAACCCTGAAGCGTCCGTAGACGGTGGCCCAGGGTCCGAACTCGGCAGGCATCTCCCGCCACTGACCGCTGGAGCGGAACCGCCAGATCACCACCTCGAACTGCTCTCGCAGCCGTTCGGGTACGGGCCGTACGTGCCGATCGGCGTGTACGGCTCGATGAACTTCCAGTGAGCGTGCGTGAGTTGCCTGCGCGTCACGACCAATGGTCTACCGGATTCCATCCCCGAATAGGGGGGCGAATCCGTCAGTTATCGCGACATCACACAGCCCCTTGGTGACGCGGCCGTACCGCCATTCCCCGCCCTCGACACGGCTGGTATGTCTGGGAATGGGGCACTTGGCGGGGGTTCGTGAAGTGCCGGCCGGGAACTTCTTCAGTGATCTGACACGTCTTCTGATAGCCGTGGCGTGAGTGCTCCTCGAGACTCACGCCTGTTGCGATTCCGGATCTCGGGGGGTGCTGTGCGGGCGGGCGAACGGTGGGCAGGCAGGTACGAGCTGGTTGAGCTATTGGGCCGGGGCGGTATGGGCGAGGTCTGGAAGGCCCGCGACGTGCAACTGGGCAAGCTGGTGGCCGTGAAGGTGTTACTGGCGGAGTTGGGCGGCGAGAAGGCTGTGGCCCGGTTCCGGCGGGAGGCCGCGATCGGGGCCAGGGTGCGTCATCCGGGGATCGTGGCGGTCCATGACGCGGGGCAGGAAGCGGGACGCCCGTACATCGTGATGGAACTCCTTGAGGGCTCGGACCTGGGTGCTGCCCTCGCCGGCAAGCCCGCAGGCCTGCCCGTGGACGAGGCGGTAGGCCTGGCCCTCCAGGCCGCCGAGGTGCTCGCCACCGCCCATGAGGAAGGGATCGTGCACCGCGACCTCAAGCCCGCCAACCTCTTCCTGCAGGCGGACGGCCGGGTGAGGATCTGTGACTTCGGAATCGCCCGCTCCGTCGATTCGACCAGTGGCCTGACCGTGACCGGACACCCCTTCGGGACCCCGGCGTACATGGCCCCCGAGCAGTGGCGGGGCGCCCACGTCGACGCGCGCTGCGACCTGTACGCGTTCGGCTGCGTGCTGTACGCGCTGCTCACCGGCTCCCCGCCCTACAGCGGGGACTACTACGTCCTGATGCGCCGGCACTCCGATGAGAGCGCACCTTCGCTGCAGACCCTGCGCAGCGACGTGCCCATCGAGCTGGACCGGCTTGTGGCCGCATTACTGCAGAAGGATCCGGCGCGGCGCCCGCATTCGGCGCGGGTGGTCGCTGCGGTGCTGTCGCGCATTCGCAGCCTGCCCGGCGGAGTCCCCCCGGTGATCCAGGCATCTGGTGGTCAGCCGGTCGAGGGGCCGCTGGTTGCCTGGTTGCTGGCACGGGTCCGGGTCTCGACGGACAGCTGGCCGCTGGCCCAGGCCGCCGAGCTGGCCAGCCGGGTCAGCCCCGCGCTTGCACTGGAGCTTGTGGAAGCCGCAGAGGCCCGCCTGTGGAGATCCGACTGCCTGCCCACGGAGTTCATGCTCGCTGTCGACCAGTTAACTCTGTGCTGGGGTGATATCGCACCACGGCGTGCGTTGAGCCTGATAGCGGCTGCGGAGGTCCGGTTCGGGCACATCGACTGGGTGGCGGGCCAGCTGCCGGGCCTGTGGGCCCGCTTCAACCCGGCCCGTGCCCTCGCATCAGCACGGCGTCTGCCTCCAGGCAAGGCGGCGGACTCCGCGTGGACCGCCATGACGATCGCCAATCGTGACTGGCGGCATTCCCTGTCGTGGCTGGACTACATCACCGACCCTCTCCGCCGCGAGCTCGCCTTGGTCGACATCGCCGGAAAGGCATCGGACACCGACATGGATGAGGCCATGCGGATCCTCACCCGTCTCACCCTGCGATGGGTCTACGCCAAGGCATTCGCGGGCATCGGCTTCCGCAGGGCAACCGAGCACAGCGACATTGCCGGCGCACGGCATTTCCTGGACCTGGCCCGCACCGAAGAAGTCGCCTACCTAGCCTCGCCCAACCCGGCCCGCAGCGCCTGCATGATCATAGCCAATGAGATCATGCGGACCGAGTGGGCCATCCGCATGCATGAGCAGAGCCCTCCCGACCGGGCGCAAGCGCCACTCGACGGAGCCACTGCCCGCGCCCGCGGACTGGCCATCCCCGACGCCCCTGAAAGCCACGACCGGCTGCTCACCCTGGCACGCGAGTGCCTCGGACAGCCCACGCCAGAGCCCTTCGGCACCGAACTGCTCGACCTCATAAGCCCACACGCACCGATCCTTCCTGAACACGCAGACACCGCCCCCGCATAACCTGGCCAGCTGACGGTTTTGACGGTGAGCCGTAAGTGGGGTGCCTCTCCGATCAGAACCCGATCACCACGCGGTTAAACGCAGGTTCTGTGGGAGCTGATGGTTGACTCCTATACCAATCCTCTGTGGGTCGCTGCTTACATCACCAACGGTGGGTGTTCTGACGACGGCTTCGACTACTTCCGCGGCTGGCTGATCGCTCAGGGCCGTGAAGTCTTCGAGCGCGTAGTCGCTGAACCCGATGCCCTGGCAGAACTGCCCATCGTTCAAGCCTCCGCAGCCTACGGCGTCGACCTGGAGGGTGAGGACATGCTGGGCATCGCCTGGAACGCGCACATCTCGGCGACCGGTGATCAGCTCCCCACCAGCCCACCCACCATCCGCTACCGGGAGCTGGACCCCACCTGGAACTTCGATTTCGATGACCATGACGAAATGACTCGTCGCCTGCCCCGCCTGGCAGCTCTCTATCTGGAGTAGATGGAAGCTCGCAGTCACAAGATGAGATCAAACAGCGGAGGGCGAGGCTCCAGAACATCACTGTCCGTTACCCAGTGAGGCCATGAACACGTCTCGGCTGACGAATACGTGACACCTCAACATGCGGGCCTACCAGTCGGGCCGGAGAAGGTCGCCATCATGCCCGGCGCAACCTACGAGGCCCCGGCTTCGTCCGTCTGGGCGCTGCGACGGCTGGCCTGATCTGTACGGCCCGGTTACGGCGCGCTCGACTCTGGCGCCGGGGGACGGGCGTCCGTACGGTGAGCGCTTGGTACCCGAGGGCACGGCACGACACGCGAACCATGGCACCTCACGCATGGCACGACATGACACGCACGACACATCGAAGCGGGGGCGTATGTCGTTCGAGGAGGAATGGCGGCAGGCGCGCGCGGACGCGGCCGCCGTCGCGATGCGGCTGAACCAGACCGGAGGCGGCGGCGCCACGCCCGATCTGGCAGTCAAGAGCGACGAGCTGGGCCCGATCGGCGCGGACGCGCACGTGCTGTACGAGGGGGTGAAACGGGACACCGAGACCGCACGGGTGTCGAACTATGAGGCGGCCGCGGCGCTCACCGCCGCCCAATTCACCTGCGGCACCCAGCTCGTGCAGGTGCACGAGCGGTGGTACACGCAGGTGGGGACCCTGCGGGACGCCTGCGCGCAGATCTCCAACCACCTGGACTACTCGGTCGCGGCGCACGCCAAGGACGACGCGGAAATCCGGGGCGATCTGATGGCCGTGTCCAAGATCAACGAGCTGCTGAAGTAGGCGGGGCGAACCATGCTGACGTACTGGAACGTGCTACACGCGCCGGTCGACAAGCTCAAGACCGCTGTCGACGACTGGTCGGCCATGGCGAGCAAGCTCGCGCTGCTCGCCGCCGACGCCCGCGACGGGATGCAGAGCAAGGCCGACAAGGCGGACTGGGCGGGAGTGAACGCGGAGGTCACCCAGGCGTTCATCCGCAAGGTCGCGAAGGAGTTCGACGACGCGGCCAAAGAAGCCAAGGGGATACACCGGCTCCTGCTCGACGGGTACACCGCGTTCAAGAAGGCCAAGGACGCCCTCCAGGCGATCGTCGACGGCGCGGAGAAGGCGGGCATCGTCGTGGACAGCCAGGGCCTGGTCACGGCCCGGTACCCCGTGTCCGCCGACGCCACGACCCGGCACGACCCGGACACGGATCAAGCACGGGCCAAGGAGAAGGCCGATCTGGACGCCTGGACCGAGCGGATCCGGGCCATCGTCGCCGGCTGCATGGCCGATGACGAGTCACTCCGGCTCGCCCTGGCGGCGAACGTCGGCGACGCCCACGACTTCACCGCCCCCAAGTACACCAGCCTGGACGCGGAGGAGGCCCAGCGCGCCTACGAGCTGGCGGCCAAGGGGGCCAAGGGCGAGGGCCTCACCCATGCCGAACTCCAGCAGCTGAACCAGCTGTTGGCGGCGAACCAGTCGTCCGTCGAGTTCACCACCTCCTTCTACGAGAAGCTCGGTCCCAAGGGAACCCTGGACCTCTTCGTCCAGATGTCGACGGACACCTACACCACCGCAGGACCCAAGGAAGAGCAGCTGAAGGACGCCCAGGACCTCCAGCGGAACCTGGGCCTCACCCTCGCCACCGCGACCGACCCCGACAGCAAGATCCTGATACCCGGCGGCAACGGTGTCCCCGTCAACCCGCTCGGCGACTGGTCGGCCGAGTTCCGCAAGCTCGGCACCCAGAGGCTCCCCCTGTTCCCCGGCGACACCATGGGGGTGTACGGATACCAGGCGCTCGCCGGCATCCTGCGCTACGGCGACTACGACCCGCGCTTCCTCAACCCGATCGCCGGACACGTGGTGCAACTGCACGAGCAGAACCCGCACATGTTCTCCGATAACAAGCGCGACGCCTGGCAGCAGAACATCTTCAACCCGTCCGGCCTCAACGGGGCGGGCTACGACCCGCTGGCCGGCGTCCTCGAAGCCCTCGGCCACAGCCCCGAGGCCTCGAAGCAGTTCTTCACGGAGGAGCCGCCGACCGCGTACAACACGGACGGGACGGTCAAGGTGGGTGCCCAGCCCGACCTCGGGAAGGAGGACGGCCAGCCCATCAAGAACTATCTCGACTACTTCGCCCGCGAAGGCGGCGCGGAGTCCTTCCCGGACGTCGGCCGCAACGATCCAAATAACATGGACGGCACTGAGGCGTACGTGCCGTCCGCGCTCGGCCACGCCCTGGAGGCTGCGACGCTGGGGCACGCCTGGGACGATCCGCGGCCGGTCCTCGTCCAGGACGAGACCACCGCGAAGCTCACCCAGAGCGTCATAGAGGCGTACAGCGACGCGAAACTGCTCAGGGAGCAGGAGGCGTTGGCGGTGAGCATGGGACGCATTGGCGCCGGATACATCGACGACCTCCACTGGGCCCTCGACAACGGCGGCCAGCAGAGCGTGTTCGCCCCGCGCACGGATCCCCTTTCCCATGCCGCCGTCAGCCGGGAGGTCGCCGTCGACTTCCTGACCGCGCTGGGGCAGCACCCCGATGCCTACGAGACCGTCTCGGTCGCGGAGCAGATCTCCACCACCGCCAGACTGGACACGATGTTGCGCCCCGACCGCAACGTTCCGCTGCCCGACCAGGGGCCCGCCCAGTTCGTGATCAAGACCGGTGCGGAGGTGCAGGGACTGCTCGACCACGCGCGCGGTGAGCAGATCAGGGCCGAGGGCGAGAAGGCGTACGAGGCGTACGAGAAGGCGCACGAGAAGATGAAGACCTTGATCGAACTCGGCACCGGGGCCGTCGTCGGAGCGGGCTTCGCGGCGCTGCCCGCGACGACCGCGACCGTCGGCGCCGCGGCGATCCTCGTGCCGGTGGCCATGGACAGCGGCGCGGCCTTTGTGGAGCAGACGATCAACGACATCCTCGGGGAGTACGGCGAGAAGGCTCTCGAAGAGAAGAAGGGGAGCATCGAGGACCAGATCCACCGGGACACCAAGGACATCTATCTGGCCGGTGAAAGACGTTTCGAGGCTCCAGTGAATCGCTACATCGCCCTGCAGTACATCGACCCCAATGATTCGACCGCCTTCGCGCTCATCAGCGCGGCGGAGGCCGGCTACGCGAAGGGCAACGACCGGGCGGCGCAGACGGGTAATCCGCCGCAGACCTGATCGTCCTGTGCGCGACGGCCCCGCCGGGTCCGCCGCGCCCCGAAAGCGCCCTCGCCGCTCACGGCGACGACGGCGCTCGCGTCGTCGCCCCGTTCCCCTCTACCGCTCGACGAGGGCGAGGGCCGCGGCCGGGCAGGTGCCGACGGCGTCTGGCAGAACATGGGAGACATCACCACGGCGGCGCACCTGTCCGGGCCGGGCACCGAGTACGTCGAGATCGTCGCGGCCGACAGCCTCCATGTTCACCTGCCTGAGACATGCGCAGAGCACCGACACAGGGTCACGATCGACCGACATCGTGGCGAATGCGACACTCCTGAACATGCGGGCCTACCAGTCACACGGCCGATGTAGGTCAGGTCGGGCACGCCGTCCCGCAGCGGGGTTGGCACGGTGATCACCGCGATGTCGAAGCCGGCCAGCGCGGCGGCGTCGGCGGTCGCGGAGTAGGCCTGGTGTCCAGGACCGCGCGGAGCGTGGAGGAGGTCACTCCTCCACGTACGACTCGTCGGCGGTGAGCTGGTTGATACGGTGCAGGTCCACGTCGTAGCCGACGACACGGTGACCCACCTCGGCGGCACGCACGGCCAGAGGCAGCCCCACGTAGCCCTGACTAGCGACAACAACATCCATGACAAGTCCAACCTGGGTAAGGAGCACCGCAGTGCCCCTGGTTTCTGTGGTGATGCCGGTACACAACTCGGCCGCCACTCTCGGTGCGTCGGTGCGCTCCGTGCTCGCGCAGACCCACACCGACGTGGAGCTGCTGGTCACCGACGACGCGTCGACCGACGGCTCCATGGACCTGCTGCAGGATCTGGCCCGCCAGGACGAGCGTCTGCGCCTCAGTCGAGGCAGAACTCGTTGCCCTCAAGGTCCTGCATCACAATGCAGGACTCGTTCTCGCCGTCGGCACGCATCGTTCGCACATGTACCGCGCCGAGCGCGACCAGTCGTGCGCACTCGGCCTCAAGTGTGGCAAGGCGCTCCTCACCCACGAGCCCGATACCGGCCCGCACATCGAGATGCAGCCGGTTCTTGACGACCTTGCCTTCGGGAACTCGCTGGAAGAGCAGGCGCGGACCCACACCCGAGGGATCAGTGCACGCGAAGTAGATCACCTGCTCCTCGGGCGGCAGCGAGCGGTGGTACTCCTCCCACGTGGCGAAACCCTCGGGGACCGTCGGTACGACGTACCCCAGCACCTCAGACCAGAAAGCGGCGAGGCGCGCAGGTTCCTCGCAGTCGAAGGTCACTTGGAACTGCTTGATCGTTGACATCGGCGCACCCTACCAAGGGTGTCTCGCTGCCCTTTCCCCAGGTAGATCCCCCGCGCCGTCGAGATATCGAGCCAACCCCGCCGAAACCTGGTCTTGAGCGTTGTTGCAGGGCGGACAGTCCGACTGCCGCCATCGCCAAACGGTTGTAGCGAGCCAGCGCCTTCGCCGCGAACACCCCCTGGTGGGCTCCGACCACGTGTCCCCACCGTCGTCGCCGGAGCTGCTACCACCAGGCGAGGCCGGGGGCGGGGGCGTCGTCGCGCAGGACGGTGCCTTCCATGAGGCCGTAGGGCCGGTCGGAGGGGTAGAGGACTTCTTCGTGGTTGTCCATGCCGAAGGGGGAGAGGTCGATGTGCAGGTGGTGCAGGTTGGGCATGTGCAGTCGTACTTCCGCCAGGGTGGGGCAGGTGTCCAGGAGGGTGTGGCCCATGGTGTAGAGGACTTGCTGGGTGGACTGGCTGCGGATGGTGCAGAAGGTGTCGATGAGCGAGTCACTCGCCTGCCGGTAGGCGGTGGCCCAGTCGTGGCCGTCTTGGATGTGGTTGTGGCGCCAGGAGGCTTTGACGAGGGTGGCGTAGGTCCGGTCACCGGTTTCGCCGAGCAGGGTGTATTCGTCCTGGAGGAAGCTGTGGAACTGGGATCCGGCGGTCTGGAACAGGGCCAGGTCGCGGATGCCGGAGACGGCCCAGGCGGTGGTGCCGTCGTAGGTGATGGTGGCGGTGCGGGTTTCACGGCCGCTGCGGACGAAGGCGTGTTCGTTGACGCGGTCCCAGTGGTGTTCCTCGAGCCGGATGCGGGCCCGTTTGACGGTGTCGATGCTGTCCACGAAGTAGCGGGCGAGCCGCAGTCCGAAGTCCTCGATTTCACCGATGCCGTTCTTGGCGAAGGCGTGGGCGGCGTTCTTGTGGCTGTCGGTGGGCAGCAGGCCGGTGTTGTCGCCGTGCAGGTGGGTGGCGTCGAAGTCGCCGGCCAGGGTCGTGGTGACGGTAATGTCCTTGATCGCGTTGCGGCCCGGTGTGCCGTCCACGTCACGGTCGACGCGCACCAGTCGGCACTCGACCTTGCCGTACTGGTTGTCGCCGAAGGTGATGCCCATCAGTACCCCCGGTAGGTGGTGTAGGAGAACGGGCTGAGCAGCAGCGGCACATGATATTTCTGCGCCAGGTCCTCGACGGCGAACACCACCGGGACTTCCGGGTGGAACGAGGGCATGTTCTGGCGGGCGAAGAACTCACCGGCGGCGAACACCCACCGGTAGGTGCCGGTGGTCAGGCCACCGGAGTCCAGACACGCGAAACGCCCGTCTCGGTCGGTTGCGCCTTTCGGCGATCCGGTGCCATGTCCCGTCCTCGTGCAGCCGGTCCAACCGGACCCCGACACCGGCCACAGGCCCGCCCCGTACACCGTCGAGCACGTGTGCAGAGACCGTCATGTCGTGTTCCTTCCGCGGTCACCGTCACCGTCGCTGCTGTCACGGGGGGGGCGCCCTGCCCCGATCACGTTGCGGTCGTAGTCGCCTTGAGTTCCCGCTACGGCCACGGTCATTCCACTGCTTGTCCCCGGCCACACACGTGTGGGGGAAGCGTTTCCCGCCGTTTCTGCCGCGGGAGACACCCCAGGGGTGCGGCGGCGACCTGGGCTTCCGGAGCCTGTTCAGCCACGCTCACGACGTGGCGCCCGGTGCCGGCTGCCGGTTGCGCGGGTCGGCTGCCGCCATCGGTCCTCGTCTCGGCCCAGTGCCCCGGCAGAGAGTGGCTGCTTGACGTCCGGCTCAGGGAACCTCTGTGCCTGAGGCTGTCCAGTTGATCAGCATCACGCCGCCGCTGGCACCGCTGGCCAGACCGAACAGGGCGATCTTCATGCCGGGGTGCAGTCGTTTCTGTTCGGCGGCGAGGGCGAGTTGCAGGGGCAGGGTGGCGGCGGCCACGTTGCCTGTGCGGGGGAAGGTGGGCACGACCGTGTCAGGCTGGACGCCGAGGCGTTCGGAGAAGATCCGCACGAACGGGACGGACGGCTGGTGGACGCAGATGAGGCTGAGTTCGCCGGGATCGGTGTCATGCTCCTTCAGCCACTGGACGGCACGGGTGTCCAGAAAGGCTGAGCAGCAACCGGCGGGAACCCGCCCGCACCCGGTGTGAAGGAGCAGCAGGAATGTCTCGAAGCGGAGTTGGCCTCTCTAACGAGTGCGTGACCAAGTTCGATGAGCTCAAACTGAAGAAGCAGCTCAAGTACGTGGTCTACAAGCTGAACGACAACAAGACCGAGATCGTCGTCGAGAACGACAGCTCGGATGATCAGGAGGCGACCTACGACAGTTTCCTCGAAAGGCTGCCGGAGAAAGACTGCCGTTGGGCGGTGTACGACTTCGACTACCACAACGCGGAGGGCGCCCCGCGCAACAAGATCGTCCTTTTCGCCTGGTCTCCCGAAGGCTCGCCGATCAAGAGCAAGATGGTGTACTCAAGCTCCAAGGATGCCCTCCGGCGCGCACTCAGCGGCGTCGGTGTTGAAGTCCAGGGGACCGACTTTGACGACGTGTCTCACGAATCCGTCCTGGACAAGTGCCTGAAGGGGCGCTGACCAAGACTTGCGGACCATCAGTACAGCCGCGGGCGCCGAGAGCGGCCATCAGCAGGGTGCCGCACGGCGGGCGGGAAAGCAGCTGCCGGCAGGCCCCCTGGTCTTCAGTCTCCGAGGCGCGGGTAACCGCAAACTGCGCAACAGCTCACGAACCCTGCTGAGCTCCGCCGGCTGATCGGTGCCGCGGCCGGCGAACGCCTGAGCGCGGCCGGACGACCCGGCCGCGGTCGAATTTGACGCGGACGACGCGTGAGCCAGGCGAGTCCCCCGGGTGGTTCCCGCCACGCAGGGGCTCGACGCTCGACGGGTGCGCCCAACACGGCCGGGCTGTGGGTCCGGTGCTGGAGTGGCATCCCAGCGGCGGCATCCGCTGCACGACCCTACAGCCCGTGCAGCGACCGAACGCGCCGGCATTGTGCCAGCCTGGCCGGACCCGCCGGAGGTCCCGCCCTACATCTACCGCGGCCGCGCCCACTCCACCTCGAGGGCGGCCGGGGCGGCAGTGGCTGCGCACGCTGAGCGCCGCCTGGCCGCACGAGTGGTGCGTGCAGTATGGGGGGCCGCCGAGCGGCGGCCCCCCATACTGCGGGGTCTAGTCAGTGGAGGGGCGTCACCACAGCTCCGAGAAGTTGACGGCCACGTTCGCGTTGGACTGCTCGATTTCGGTGAAGGCGCTGCCGTTGATCTGCGCCGTGTTGGACCGGTTGGCGCCGTCCGTGATCACGATGGACGAGGTGCGGTCGTTGATTCCGCTGCTGAGGTTCGGTGCGTCGCTGGTGAGTTCGATGCTTTCGCCGTCGAAGTTGCGGCCGTCGAACAGGGTGACCGTCCATCCGGCCGGGACGCGCACGGAAGAGATGGTGTCGTTGAAGTTCTCGTCGAGCACGTGTCGGCCCGGGCCGAGCGCTGCGCTCTTGCCCTGGTGGTTGGTGTCGGAGAAGAAGACAGCTTCAGCCATGACAACTCCATCACTTGAGGTGCTTGGGGTGGCACAAAGAGTAACTAAGATCCATTCTGTGCCAGCCCACCCCGAGGACGGCGAGGGTGGCGAGCTGGTCGGCATCGAGCCTGTCGCGGCGCTGCTTCTGGTTGACGATCCACACGCCAGTGCGATGCTGCGTCCCGTCCGGGAGGTGCTCGACATGGGCCCGTCCGGGCAAGCCGCAGCCTTCCCGTTGGATGTATTGCGTGAGGGCCTGTACGCCCTTGTGGAATCACCCCAAGTTCGGCGAGGCGGCGCTGCTGTTCCTCGAGCGCCGGCCGCGCTGGGGCGGGCGAGTGTGGTGTCGTGCGCTTGCCGGTGGGTGGTTGCGAGGTCAGGTGGTGGGCGGGGTGCACAGGGGGCGGACGGTCTCGGCGGCGTGGAGGATGCGGTCCACGTCCTAGCTCCGGGCGTTCCAGCGTGACGTCCAGGACGTGCTCGTCCTCGGCCGCCACGACCAGGACGGCCGGCTGCGCGCGGTCGGCCGCACGGTCCCGCTACGCCCGGAGGTGGCCCGGCAGGTTGCCGAGCACTTGGCCGCGGTCCGTTCCGGGCACCCCTGGACGGGCGTCACGTTCGCGGCGGCGTGGGGGAGCCGGGAGGGCTCCGCTCAGTAGTGCGCTGGTGCGGCGGGACAGCAGTTGCAGCAGTTCATGACCTGCTCGACTTGGGCCTCCGCAGCTGCGGTGTCAGTGGGCCGGGCTATGCTTCCCCGGCAAGCCCGCGTACCCCGGCGGTTCGTGGCACGTCGAGGGCATGCTGAACGAGCGGATCGTCTCGACCGGCATCTACTACTGGGACAGCGAGAACATCACCGTAAGCCGGCTGGGATTCCGGGCCGCACTCGACGACCCGCATTACGAACAGAACGACGACGCCGGGCTGCGCGAGGTCTACGGCCTTGAGGACGAAGACGCGCTGAACCAGGTGCTGGGCTCGGTACTGACCCCTGCGGGCCGCTGCCTGGCGTTCCCCAACGTCCTGCAGCACCGCGTGGACGCGTTCCGCCTCGCGGACCCCACCCGCCCGGGACACCGCAAAATCCTCGCGTTCTTCCTGGTCGATCCGGCAGAGCAGATCGTCTCGACCTCCGACGTGCCGCCGCAGCAGCCCTGGTCCGACACCTCGACCATGACGCTCGAGCAGGCCAAGACGTACCGCGAAGAACTCATGAAGGAAAGGAAGTTCTTCGTCGACGAACACAACGAGCAGCTCTACGAACGGTAGTTCTCCCTCTGTGAGCACTGAACCGCTGGTGCGGGGACCCGGTGACATCGGCCCTGGGATATCCGTAGGAGTCTCGACGGCCTACGTCCCCCTCCAGACGTCATAACCGGCCGGCGGACGTTGCCGTAGCGGCGGGCCGTGGGGTCTTCGGGACTCGGTCCAGGCTCACGCCGGGGATGGGGGCTGCGCCTGCCGCCTCGGGACAGGGCGGGAGCAGCGCCGGGTAGGCGTCAGCCGGGCCGGCCTTCGGACTGCCTGCGCAGGAAGGCCTCCCGGTCGGGCTGCATCCTGCGCCGGTAGTAGATGCGCTTGGCCCAGGTCGCGGTGAGCCCCTCGATCATGTTGTCGGCGCGCATCGTGAACACGCGAAAGACGGCCAGGAGTACCCACGCGAGGAACGCGAGGGCCGCCGCGCTCTGGTACGCCCAGTCCACGGGTGCTCCCTGTCGCTTACCGGGCGGTTCACCGCAGCCATGGAGGCCGGCACCATGGCACGGAAGCGTCCGAGATTCACCGGGATGAGTACTACCGCGCCCAGTCCACGCCGACCTCGGTGAGGGTTGCGAGCTGCCCGGGATCGGAGCTGGCCGCGGCGAGCTTTGGTGTTCGAGTACCAGGCCCCGATGCGGTGCTCGGTTCCGTCGGGCAGCACCTGCACCACGCCGCGCCCGGGCAGGACGCCCTCCCGCGCAACGTACTGCGCGAGGCCTGAACTGGACGCCGACGCCGCGCCCATCTGCACCGGCTGGCCGGAACGACGCGGACCCGCCCGCCCGCCACCGCCACGGACCAGGTCGAACCCGCCCTGCGCGCACTGATCGGCGGCTACCCGGACACCCCCGCGTTCGTCATCAACCGGGCGCTGGACATCCTGCCGCCAACGCCCTCGCGAGGCCCTCCACTCACCCTTCGGGCAGGCGGACAACCTGGCCAGGATGGTCTTCCTCGACCCGGCGGGCCGCCCGTTCCACACGCGGTGGGACCGCACGGCCCGGGCCGTCGCCGGTCATCTGCGCGAGGCGGACGGACTGAATCCGGGCAGCCCGCGGTACGGCACCTGGTCGCCGAACTCACGGACCGAAGCGCGGACTTCGCCCGCTTGTAGGCTACCCACATCGTCCGCGGCAAGACCCGGGCGGCCAAGGACTTCCTCCACCCGGACGTCGGCCCGCTGCACCTCACCAACCACGCCTTCGACCTACGTGACGCCCCAGGCCGGCAACTGATCGTCTACCACGCCGAACCGGGAAGCCCGAGCGCGAAGGCGCGCAGCCTGCTCGGCTCCCTGCACGCCACGCCGAGCCGACGTACCGCGACGCCACCCGGGGACCGCCGGACCGGCCCGCCCGCCGGCACGCTCGACCAGCCGTGGCGAACCAGCAGCCGGAGGCCGCCCGGCCCCGTACGCTCGGCCGCGCTGTCCGGATGTCCCGAGACCTGTTCGACGTGGAGGCTGCCGTCGACGCGGTCGGCGATCAGATGGGCGACCGGCACGTCAGCCCCCTCGACCGCGGCCCAGGCCAGCCCGGCCTGCCGGCACCGGGGCGAGCCCGTCGAGCCCGATCGGCTCGTCATCGGCGGCGCTCCCGCGGACGGCGGCGACCGCTCGCCGTGGGCGGGGACGGGCTGCTTGGGTCGAAAGTGTGCGCTACCGAGAGACGATCTTCAGTACAGTGAGGGGCAGTTGGCCCTTCGTACTGTTCCAGGCGGGAGAACCATGCAGATCGCCATCACGGCGCGGGACGACGGCGGTCGGGTCGGTACGGACGATCTCAGGGGCTGGCTTGGGAAGCAGCGGGAGCTGCGCGGGCGCGTGCAGCGCGGGGCCGGTGAGCCGCCGGCGCCCGGGACGATGGGGACGGCCACCGAGTTCGTCACCGTGCTGCTGGAGCCGGGGGGCATCGTCACCGTGCTGGTGGCTGCGGTGGTCACCTGGGTGCAGAACCGCAGCGGCAGTCAGACCGTGACCATCACGCGGCCCGACGGCACCGAGGTGACCGTGACGTCCGACCGAGTCAAGGGCCTCAACGCCCAGCAGGCCGGCGCACTCGCCCAGGAGATCGCGGGGCAGCTGGGCGTCCCGATGCAGCGCCGGGAGGCGGCCGAGCGCACCGAGCCGGCCGAGCGCGCCGAGCGTGAGATCCAGGCCGAGCCGGGCGCCGCCCCGGCAGAACCCGGGGCGGCGGACGGAATCGCCCAGGCACCCCGTGACGGACGGCAAGAACCCCGGCCCGACCCCGACCCCGACCCCGAGGCTGACGGCCGCCGTCCGTGACCGCTCCGCCGCGCCGTACCAGCGACCTCACGGGCCCCGGCGTCCGTGCCGTGGTCGTCGGTACAAGCGTCCACGGTGCCGGGTCCCAACTCCCGGACCTGCCCAGCGTCGAAGCGTCCGCCCGCGACCTCGCCCGCGCCCTCCACGAGATCTGCGGCATGGAGCCCTCGCAGATCGAGCTGCTCCTCGACCCCGCCGACGGCGCCACCGTCGTCGAGGCCGTCGAGCAGGCCGTCGCCGACACCCGCGGCCTGGTCCTCTTCGCGTTCATCGGCCACGGGCTGCTGGGCCCGCAGGACCAGCTCTACCTCGCCACCGCCACCAGCTCCGCGCAGGGCATCGCGCGCTCCATCCCGTACCAGGTCATCAGGGACACGCTCGGCAACAGCGGCGCCCGCGTCGTCGTCCTACTCGACTGCTGCTTCTCCGGCATGGCGCAGGCCGCCTCCCGGGGATCCGTCCGCGACCCCTACGTCACCGCACGGCCCGACGGCAGCTTCCTGCTGACCTCCGCCTCGAACTACGCCGTCTCCTTCGCCCCCGAGGGCGAGCGTCACACGCTCTTCACCGGGAAACTGATCGACCTCCTCCACGAGGGCGATCCCTCCGCACCCGCCTGGCTCACCCTGGACGGCGTGTACGCCCACCTCGACCGCCGGTTCCAGGACGGGCCCGTACGCCCCCACCGGCAGAGCGAGGACCGGGCGGGCGAACTCGTCGTCGCCGCCAACAGGGCCTATCCCGCCGCCTCCGTACCGACGCCCGGGCCCGCGCACCCCGCCGACGGCACGGCCTGCCCCTACCCCGGCATGGAACCCTTCCGGGCCGAGGACCACGAGCGGTTCTTCGGCCGCGAGGCGCTCGCCGGCGATCTGATCGCCGAAGTCGTGCGGCCCGCACAGCCGACGGACGCGCCGGAGGCGGCGGCCCCCGCGCCGGTCGTCCTGGTCGGCGCCTCCGGCGTCGGCAAGTCCTCCCTCCTGCGGGCGGGTCTGCTCGCCGGCCTCGAACGCCGCTACGAGTGCGACCCCGCCACGCCCTGGCCCGCGCTGCTGCTCGCGTCCCCCGGACCGCACCCGCTGCGCGCCCTCGCCGACCTGTGGTCCCGGGCCTCCGGCACACCGCGGGCGGAGGTCGAGCGGCAGCTCGGCAACGGCCGCCTGCCCGACGACGGGGCCTGCCGGGTGCTGGTCGTGGACCAGTTCGAGGAGATATTCACCGCCTGCAAGGACACCGACGAGCGCGCCCGGTTCATCCGCGCCCTGTGCCGCGGCGCGACCGCCGCCACGGACGGCGACAGCCCCCGCGTCGTCCTCGGCCTGCGGGCCGACCACTACGGCAGCTGCCTCGAACACCCCGAACTCCGTCCCGCCCTCAAAAGGCAGTGGAACGTCTGGCCCATGGACGAGGACGCCCTGCGCGCCGCCATCGAGCACCCGGCCCACGACGCCGGACTCCGGCTGGAGACCGGACTCGTCGGCCTCCTCCTCCGCGATACCCGCGAGGGCGGCGGCCGCGACCACGGCTCGGCGCTGCCGTTCCTCGCCCACGCCCTGCGCGAGACCTGGACGCGCCGCAGCGGCGCGACCCTCACCCTCTCCGGATACGCGGCGACCGGCGGGATCTGGGAATCCGTGGCCCGTACGGCCGAGGACATCTACGAGGGCTTCGACGAGCCGGGCCGCGAAGCCGTCCGCGAACTGGTCCTCGCCATGGTCACCCTCACCGGCAGCGGCGACGAGGCAGTCCGCCGCCGCATCGGCCTCGACGAACTGCTCGAGGACCGCTCCGGGGCCCGGCGGCGCACGGTCACCGGCGTCCGCGACCGGCTCGCCCGGGCCCGCCTCATCACCGTCGACCAGACCACGGCCCAGATCTCCCACGAAGCGCTCCTGCGTGCCTGGCCCCGGCTCCGGCGCTGGATCGAAGAGGACCGAGCCGGGCTCGTGACCCGCCAACAGCTGACCGACGCCGCGGACGCCTGGAACCGCGCCGGGCGTTCCACCGAGTACTGCTACCGCGGTACGCGCCTGGTGGCGGCCGTCGACTGGCTGGGCGAGCAGCGGCACGTACGGCTGGTACGCCCCCTCGACCGGGAGTTCGTCGCCGCGAGCCAGGCCCTCGACCGCTCCGAACGACTGCGCGAGCGGCGCCAGCTGGAGCAGGAGAAGCGCCGTACGCGCGAGCTCGGGGAAGCGCTGGCACGGGAGCAAGGGCAAGCGGAGGACCTCCGTCAGGCGGGGTTACGGCTGCAGCGCCAGGCGCGCCGGCTGAGGCAGTTCGCCGGGGTGATCGGCGGGATACTGTGCCTGGCCCTGGTCGCCGCGGGAGTCGCGCTCCAACAGCGGTCGAACGCCCGGGCCAACGGCGAACAGGCACAGAACCGCCAGCTCCAGGCAGCCGCCCGCGCCGGCATCGGCACCGATCCGCGCGCGGCCCTGCTGCTCGCGGTCGCCGCCTACCGCGAGGCCCCGTCCTCGCAGACCCGCGACACACTGATGGACGTACTGAGCGGAACGCAGTACGCGGGCTCCCTCGACGCCGGGGGCGCGGTCGAATCGATGGCGTACAGCGACGACGGCCGGACCCTGGCCGTGGGCCATTACGACGGGGTCGTCGGCCTGTGGGACCCGTCACGGGCCGACGGGGAGCCGCGCAAGCTCGCCGAGGTCGTCGCGAAGAAGCCGGGCATCCTCGGAAAGACCGCGCTCTGGATCGGCGACGGCACGTCCCTGCTGCTCACCGGGGCGGACGACGAGAAGTCCGTGGGCGCGTTCTCGCTCGCCGCCGACCGCGGCCGCCCGCAGCCCCGGGGCAGGAACGCGCTGCCGATGGAGGGGTTCGTGCAGCAGGCGGAGTTCAGCCCCGACGGCCGGCTGCTCATGACGGCCTCCTCCTACGAGACGAGGCTCTGGTCGGTGGACCCGGGACGCGGCGCCGTCCGCGCCCGCGCAACCTTCCCGCAGCGCGAGAGCAACGTCCGGGCCGCCGCCTTCGGGCCGGGCGGGGCCTTCGTCGCACTGGCCTGGCAGGACGGCACGGTGGAGCTGTGGGACGTCGGGGACCCCGGCCGGCCGCGCAGCTTCGGCACGCTGGAGGGCACCGGCGGCCCGGCCCGCGCCATGGCCGTCAGCTCGGACGGGAACACCCTCGCCGTCGGCACCGGCGACGCCCAGGTCCGCCTGTGGGACGTCTCCGCGGCCGCCGGCCGAGGCCTTGCCGCCGCGGACCGCCGCCCCACCGCCGTGGTCAGCGGCCACGGCGGCCCTGTAGAAGCCGTCGCATTCAGCCGGGACGGCCGCCACCTCGCCCTCGGCAGCACCGACAACTCGGTTACGGTGTGGGACGTCTCCGGGGCCCGCCCGGCCCGTTCGGCTGTCCTGTCCGGTCACGCCACCACCGTCTCGGCCCTGGCATTCGCGCCCGACGGCCGCACGCTCGCCACCGGCGACACCGACGGGGACGTGCGGTTCTGGTCGCTGACGGACCGGCTGCTCCCCACCGTCGCGGCGCGGCCGTTCACCGCACCCGCATCGGACTACGACCGGTGGCTGCAATCGGAGGTCCCCCACGTCCTGTCCCCCGACGGGAGCGTGCTGGCCGTGGCCATCACCGACGATCAGCTCGGTCTGATTCCGCTGACGGGGCTGTCCGCGGGCCACCGGGCGGACGCGGTCCGCCTGGACGCGGGCGGGGAGTCCCGGTACGGGGCGATGTGGTTCTCGACCGACGGCGGTCGGCTGGCGGCCGAAGGCCCGCCGGGCGTCCTGACGGTGTGGAACGTACGGGATCCCGCCCGCCCGAAGCAGGAGTTCCGGTTCCAGGCGGGCGCGGCGGGCGACACGTACGATCTGAAGGTCTCCATCCGGGACGGCCTCATGGCGACCGGCTCCGAGGCCGGAGTCACCCTGTGGGACCTCTCCCGGCCCGGCCGGCCGGAGCGGCTCGGCTTCGTCAAACGGGATTGGAAGCGCGTCCCGGACGTCCTGCTCGCCCCTAACGACCCCGTCCTGGCCGTCGACGGGGCACTGTACGACGTCGGCGACCCGCGCAAGCCCGGCCGGCTGTCCGCCCTGCCCTCCGCTGACGGCAGCCGTGCCTATCCGACGCCGCGCGCGTTTTCCCCCGACGGCACCCGGCTGGTGGTGACGGATTTCGGTGAATGGGGAGGCTTTCTCTACGATGTCTCCGACCCGGCCCGGCCCCGGTTCCGGGGCCACCTCCCCCAGGGCAGCGAGACGGGGCCGTACGCGTTCAGCGCGGACGGCCGACTGCTCACCGGCGCCGGCGCCAGCTCCGGCACCCGGCTCCTGGCCTGGGACGTGTGGGACCCCACCGCTCCGCACCCCGTCGCGACCCTCACCCTGGACGACGAGGCGGGCGCCCTCGGCATGTCCTCCGACGGCGCCACACTGACCACGTACAACCACCCCGGTCAGGCCGTCCGCTGGAACATCGCCCAGCTCGGCGCCACCCTGCGTGACCCGGTCGCCCGCGCCTGCAGCCTCGCCGCGGCCAACCCCACCCTCGCCGAATGGGAGCGGATGGCCCCGGGCGTCCCCTTCCGCCGCGTCTGCCCCACCCTCACCCCCGCCCCCTCCCCACCCCCCACGGACGCCTTGCCGACCCTCCCTGCACGCCCGACTCCGCTCCCCGCGGGGAACTGAGGACGGCGGGCCCCCGAACCGCTGGATCGGCCTGCCAGCCCTGACCACCCTCATCGCCGACGAGGAAGCCCCCTGACCCCTGCCGTTGCGCTGCGCCCATGGCAGCAGACCGGGACTTCTTCCCGCCGATCCTGCCTGCCGTCACTGAGGCAGAGGTCGCCTGGCGACTTCGCCGCGCCACCCCTGACCCGCACATGGCTGCGCTCCTGGCCACCCCAGTGTTCACCGCGGCTTCGACTACCCAGCTCGATACCGTGCACGTGAGTGACCTCGCACCGGAGGGTACGGCCGTCACGCTTCACGACCACGGGCTCCGCTGGAGCTGCATGACCTATTACGTCCCCGCTTGGGCCCGGGCCCTGCTGCGGCTACAGCCTTCATCTGGAGGATCGAGGAACGTCGCAGCGGTGCAGCGAGAGCTCGTCGAGCGTGCTGCCCGGCAGTCTCCTCCAAGGTTGGCACCGTCGTTGACTACGTTGCAGTGTGCGATCCGGCGGGATCTGTCGCCGGGGGAGCGGGCGGGGCTTGCCGGGGGTGAGCGCGAGGCCCGTAAGCATGACGTGTTCCTGGCCCGGCCGCGGGGCTGACGGAATCAGGTGTGGGAGGCCGATCACGCGTGCAGGCCCCTGTCCTGGTCGATGTCGACGACACCGCTCCGAGGCCGTGGGTCACATGGTTCGTGGACTGCGCCACGAGCAGGATCAAGGATGTCGCGGTCACGCCGGGGCATCCGTCGCGGGAGTCAGTGCTGGCTGTGTGCTGCGGGCGGCGGCCTCCGCACCGCCCCATTGGTTGCTCGCCAGCGGCATGCCGGTGCCCCCTGATCGCCCAGTTGGGGCACGTTGCAGCTGGCTTGGTAGAAGGGGATAGGGATGTCGTGAGCCCTGAGAGCCTCCCGTGTAGCGGGCCAGCAGCTCGTCGAGGCTGGACAGGCGGATGGCCGTCGCCTCTCGGGCCTCACCAACGCCCTGGTCGCAGGCTTCTGGATCCCCTCCGCGGCAGGCCCGTTCGATTCAGCCCGCCACGCCCTCCGCTGCTGCCGGCCCCCGCGGAGCAAGCCGACTCGTGAGCACGCTGCGGGACGCGGCGATATAGGGATCGGAATCAGGGTGTCCTGTTCTGTGTTGCGTCAGCTGGTGGGGCGGGGGCACACGGTCCCGACTGACTGGCCTGGCTGGTACGCCATCCGTTCCTCGCGGGTGAGGTCGTGGTTGACGGCCTGGCAGATCCTCTTCACTGCTGCGGCCGGCTGGGGCAGTACGACGTTCCACAGCCGCATGGTCTTGTCGAAACCGCCGGTGCCGAGGGTGCGTCCATCCGGGCTGAACGCCACCGAAACCACCTTCTCGGCATGCGTGTCGAGGGTGGAGACGACCTTGCCGGCAGCCACGTCCCACACCCGTGCGAACTGGTCCAGACCGCCGGTGGCGAGGGTGCGCCCGTCGGGAGTGAAGGCCACGGAGAGCACCGCCGGGCCCTGCTTCAGGGTGGAGCGTGGTGTGCCGGCGGCAACGTCCCACAGGACGACCGTCCCGTCGCCGCTGTCGGTCGCGAGAGTGTGTCCGTCGGGGCTGTACTTCACTGCCAGCCCCCGTGGTGTGCCCGGTCATTGTGGTGCGGTCGGCCACCTCCCACAGCCGTACGGAGCGGTCGTAACTGCCGCTGGCGAGGGTGCGTCCCTCGGGGCTGAACGCCACCGGCTCCACGGTGCTGGGCCTCTCAGGCAGGGTGGTCCGGGGCTTGCCGGTGGCCACGTCCCACAGCCGTACGGTCAAGTCGTTGCCGCCGGTCGCGAGGGTGCGTCCATCTGGGCTGAACGCCACCGAGTTCACCGGGTCGGTGTGCCCGGCGAGGGTGGCGCGCGTGTGTGCCGACAGCCGCGTCCGACAGCCGCACCTTGCTGTCCTACTGAGGATTTCAGGGTGGGGTCGGTGGGTTGATGGTCAGACCGGTGGCTGTGAGACAGCCGTCGATGAGGTCGGGTCGGAGTTGGATTGTGCGTAACTCGCGGCGGAGTGTGCGGTCGAGGTCGTCGGGGGTGTCGAAGGCGGTGTTGGCCGTAGCTCTGCGCACGAGCGACCAGACGGCTTCGACCGGGTTCAGGTCTGGCGCGTATGCCGGGAGGCGGATGGTGGTGAGCCAGTCGTGCTCGGCCTCATACCGCTTCAGCCCGGTGGCCAGGTGGGTGTTGAGATTGTCCCAAATCACCACGATGGGTCCGCCGAGCTGGATATGGGCCCTCACCAGCAGGTCGCGGTAGTCCTGCCAGGAGAAGCTCTTGCGGGCGCCCTTGAGCAGGAGATGGTTGCGGGGCCGGTGGATGAGACGGCTCTTCTCGCCGGGTTTGTAGCAGCACAGCGCGGCGACCGAGGTCCGGCGGCGGGAGCGACCGCGGACGCGGATGACGGGGGTGTGTCCGCGCCGGCCCCAGGTGCGGGCGCGGGGCGGCGTCATGGAGAATCCGGCCTCGTCCTCGAAGACGAGCCAGCCCCCACACGCCGCCGCGAGCCTTTTACCCGCGGCCACACTTCCTTCTTCCACAGCTCCACCGCGTGCTCGTCGCGCTCGAGGGCTCTGCGGGCGGGTGCCTGCCAGGACCAGCCGTGCCGTTTCAGCAGCCGCCACTCTAAAATTCGACAGGGGTCAGTCGGCAGAGTGCGGCTTGTATGCGGCGTCGGTCATAGGTCCGCTCGATCCAGGTCACGATCGTGATCCGCAGTTCCTCGCGGGTGGTCCAGCTTCGGCGGTCGAGGACGTTCTTCTGCAGCAGGCTGAAGAGACTCCATGGCCGCGTGGTCGCCTGCTGCCCCGACCCTCCCTATCGATCCGGCCATCCGGTGCCGGTCGAGAGCGCCCGGACGAACTTCCGCGACCGGAACTGCGATCCGCGATCGCTGTGCAGGACGCATCCGTCGACGTGTTCACGTCGGGCCACGGCGTTGTCAGGGCGGATCTCCGCGGTGCGAACCTCCAAGCGGACTCCGACACGCGAACCTCTAGAACGCGGACCTCATTAACGCCAACCTCGAAGGCGCGGACCTCCGGGGCGCAGACCTCCGTGGCTCAGACTTCTACGACGCAGAGCTACGCAGGGCAAGACTTGAAGGCGCAAACCTCGCACATACCGGCCTCCACCAGGCGAACTCTGTTGAGGTGAACTTCATTGCCGATGCTCTCATCTACCGGTCGACCAAATTGCCGCCTGATGCGGCCAGTGACGCGACGATCAACACTCGGATCGAGAAGTGCGAGCAGGCGCTGACATGTGAGAGTGCCGAGATCACGGGGACCGAAGCGTAACCAGCAGGGTGGCTCCGAAGGAGCCGGCCATCGAGCATTCGTTCAACCACGGCAGATGATCAAAGCAGACGCCTTCAGCGTCTGAGTCTGCGCCCCGGTGTGCCCTGAGAGGCTAGGACTGTGTCTCCATCGCCAGTGTCCGGCGCAGGGTTTCGCTGATGGGGTTGTCAGCCGTACGAAGTCAGCTTGGGGCTGGCGTACGCGTACGGTCACCCGCGGCCGGTGCTGGCGGTGGCTTCGTCGTATGCGGCCAGGGTCCGGTAGAGGGTGGAGCGGCCGACGCCGAGGTGCTCGGCGATGGCGGTGACGGACTCCTTGGCGTCGCGGCGGCGCAGGGCGACGGCGAGCATGTCGGCATCGACGGCCGGGGGCCGGCCGTCGTGGTTGCCGTTCGCGGCGGCGGTGTCCAGGCCGATCAGGGTCCGTTCGTGGATCAACCCCCGTTCGACCTCCGCCATCGTGGCGAACACCACGAAACAGGACCTTGCCCGCGCCCTGCGGGTCGTGGATGCCGGACAGCGGAGCGCTGAGGATCTCCAGGCGGGGGTCGCGTTCGGCGAAGTCCTGCGCGGAGGTGATGAGCTCGACCATGTTGCGGCCGAGGCGGCCGCCGCCGCCATCGCCCCGACGGCGGACCGGCTCGCTGCGCACTTCGGCCGGACCGTCTGATCCGCTCCTCCGCTGACAGCGCTTGAACCTGAGCGCCGTAGTTGGCCTTACGTTCCTGGGACGGGATGGCCGAGCCCTTCGTATGGTTGGGCCGCCCGGGGGTGCCGGGTGTGGCTTCTAGTTGGCTGCCGTCCGTGGCTGCAGTGGCTTGGCCGCCCGGCGCCCCACGACGACCCGGCCGCCAGATTGGGAAGTGCGACAAAGATCGCTGCGTAAGGCCATGCCGGCGAGGTCGTCTGCGGCTGTACCTGACCTGCGCGCAGGATCGTCTGGGGCACGATGAACCGGATCTGGGCCGGAATCGACAGCGGCAAAACTCACCACCCCTGCGTCGCCATAGACCACGACGGCGCGAAGCTGCTGTCCCGGCGGGTGCCGAACGGAGAGCCTGAGTTACTTCAGCTCCTCCAAGACGTCCTCGCTCTGGGGGATCACGTCACCTGGGCCGTCGACATGGCCGCCAGCGAGCCCGCGCTCCTCCTGGCCCTGCTCACCGGCCACGACCAGGAGCTCCTCTACATCCCCGGCCGGGTCGTCAATCGGGCCAGCGACGGATACCGCGGCGAGGGCAAGACCGACGCCCGCGACGCCCTGGTCATCGCAGACCAGGCCCGCATCCGCCGCGATCTCAAGCCGATGCGGCCCACCGATGAAGCCACCATCGAGCTGAAGGTCCTCACCAGCCGCCGCACGGACCTCGTCCGTGACCGCACTCGGGCGATCAACCGCCTGCGCTCCACCTCACCAGCGTCGGCCCGCTGGTCCTCCTCAACGGCTATCAGACACCGGCGGCGATACGGCGCATGGGCACCGCCCGTCTGACCCGCTGGCTCCGCGCTCGAGGCGTCCGCAGTCCAGAGGAGCTCGCGACGACGGCGGTCGAAGCCGCCGAACAGCAGCACACCGCAGTACCCGGCGAGGCGGTCATCGCCCAGCTGGTGCGGACCCTTGCCGCGGACGTGCGGGTGTTGAATGAGAAGGTCGCGGAGGTCGACGGCTCATCGGGGACCGCTTCCGCGCCCATGACCTCGCGGAGATCATCACGAGCATGCCCGGTATCGGACCGCTCCTCGGAGCCGAGTTCCTCGCCGGAGTCGGCAGCGACCTCACCTTCTTCGAGACCCCGGACCGGCTGGCCGCGTTCGCCGGGCTTGCGCCGGCGCCGTACGACTCGGGGAAAAAGAGCGGCAACCTCCACCGTCCCCGCCACTACCACCGCGGCCTCCAGCGCGTCTTCTACATGTTCGCCCTGACCAGCGTCCGCTACGACCCGAACTCCCGGACCTTCTACGACCGCAAACGAGCCGAGGGGAAACGCCATCCCCAGGCCGTGATCGCCCTCGCCCGCCGCCGAGTGAACGTCTTGTGGGCCCTCATCCGTGACCGCCGCCTCTATGAGCTCATGCCGCCGCCTGTCACAGCGTCGCCCTGATCGTCGGCCACGCTGGGCAAGTTGGGAGGGCCGTGACATCCTGCGGCAGTGCTTTTGAGTGATCAGGCAAACAGCGTCGAGCTCCGTCCGCTGCGCTATCAGCTCGCTGCGGCCCAGGGCGACCGCTACGACGACAACTGGCTCGTCATCGGTGGCACGGTAATGACTCCCGACGGCGGCTGGTCCTTCACCGATCCGGCTTTGCTGACCCACGAAGCCCGTCAGATCAGCGCATGGATGCGCGAGGCAGCCGCAGGGACGGTAGCTGTGACCCGGCCTGACGCCGAAGGCTATTTGTCCCCGGACACCTGGTTCAACGAGCCAGTCCTGGCCTTCAGCCTCGCCGACCGAAACGAAACCGGGGCGACGATTCGCCTTCACCTATCCCTAGAAGCGACGCCCCCATGGCGCCAGGGCGATGACAGGCCGGACATCTACCAGTACTTCGTGGAAGTGCATGTGCCCACAGCTGCACTGCTTCACGCAGCAGACCAGTGGAACCTTGCCCTGGATTCCTTCCCGACCCGCTAATCAACGTCAGTCTCGCCGGACGCGGGCCGCCGGGCCCAACACAGGCGCCGAGGCTCGACTTCTCCATTGGGAAGCCACTGAGCGCGGTACCTGGCCAGCGCGGCCAAGTACCGCGTTCGGACACGCAAGTCCTGCTTGGTGCCCGGCACCGCCAAGGTGTCTTCATGCTGTTGCCTTCGTTGATCAAGGCATGATGAATACACGCACTCTGCTCGCTTCCGCCGTGCTTGCTGTTGGCGTTCTCGCTGTGGCCGCTGTTCCTGCCAGTGCGGATGGTGGACCTCCTAAGCCGGACCAGGACACGTCGATCTACCCCGGCGCGACAAACAAGCTCGACCCGCTCAATCAGGTGGGTCAGCTGAGCCTGGCCACAGGGGCTCTCGACCCTGTGTTCGGCCTGCTCGCGCCGGTCACCGGCGTCGTGCCCGTGTAAGGACTGTCCGGGCCGCCACTGAGCGTCGTAGTTGGCCAGACGGGCCAACTGCGGCGCTCAGTCACAAGCGGCCATACGTCTGGTGGCACAGCGCGGTGACGGCGGGGCTGGTCACGCCGTGCGCGGCGCGGCAGAGCGCGGCCATGTCTGCGGCCTCCGTTCCAGGGCGGGCCGTGCCGGGTGGTGCGGGGCTGGCTGACCAGCCGCTATCACCCCTCGTACCGCGGGTGGATCAAGATCAGGAGGCGCGACACCACCGAGGGGATCATCGGCGCCGGGCACCCCTAGACGGGTGTCACGTTCGCCGCGGCGTGGGGCAGTCGCGACGTTTTGGACGTCACGCTGGCCCGCCCGAATCTGGTGGCGGAGGTGAGCGCGGACAAGGCCGTTGACCAGGGCGTTTTCGGCACCCGCTCCGGTTTCACCGGTTGCGCTTGGACGTGACCGTGGACGACGTCCCGCGGTTCGGGAAGGGGCCGGCCGCGGCAGCTGGCTGACCGCCTACGGGGCTGCCCGCTGCCGAGCTGGGGAACGGGTTCCTCGGGGCCGGCACCGAGGGGTGCCGGCCCCCGGCTTCGTGCACTGAACAAGAGCGCCCGAAAGGGTGGCGGGGTAGTACTGCTGGACGGCTCGCTCATACGCACCCGCCGCCGTACCGGATGCGAGAACCGGAAGAACTACTCCGGCAAGCACAAATGCCATGGCCTGCTCGTGATCGCACTCACCGATGAGCGTGGCCGCTTGCTGGGGGTCTCGGCCGTCCGGCCCGACAGGACCTCGGAGATCACCGCCTGCCGGCACGACAAACTCACCGCCCATCTCCGCGCGGCCGGGCTCGGCGCCATCGCCGCCTTCGGCTTCGTCGGCCTCGACGACAGTGGCCCGGATGCCGACCCGGCGGTGATCACCGGCTACAAGGCCGCCGGGAACCGGCCCCTGACCCGCAGCCAGAAACGCTCCAACAAGGTGCGGGCCGCGGTCCGGGACCGGGTGAGCACGGCTTCGCGCACGTGAAGAACTGGCGCGCGCTCGGCAAGGTCCGGATGGCCGATGATCTCGACGCGAGTCATCCGCTCATGATCAGCCCGAGCACCCCGAAGCCCACGCACACCAGTCCCGTGACCTGCCACTTCACGATGCACACCCCTCACTGAGCCCGGACGGCTTGGGTCACTGCCCGGCCTGCATGGAGTGCCGCATCAGGCAACGTTTTCCGCAACCGTTGGCTCTCGTCGTCATTGATCTTGCGAGCGAGCACTCGTTCTGGGTATGACTCGACGCTTCTGCGCAGAGGGTGCGATCGTGAGGGACCCGAGCGTCGGCTCCTCCGGATGTGGTGACCCGTCAGCTTGCGGCCGGGGCCCGCAAGCCGGGGGATCTGCAGAAGGAACCACCGGACGGTGTCTTCGCCGAGCCCGGTGATGACGGGTTGGGACGCTCGCCGCGGAGGGTTCACCACCAAGCTGCCCCTCGCCGTCGAGCAAGACAAGAGCCGAGGCATGAGAGCCCGGGCTCGGCAGTCGCGCTCGAAGATCCCAGCGAGGCTGAGCGCCGACCGAGCGGTACAACCTTTTGATCAACTCCATGGTCACAGTCTGGTCTGGTCCATTCCCCGGCTCTTGCCGGGCTGTTACAAGGAGTCCTTTGAGAACGCTCAAGTCAGGGTTGGCCATGTTGGGAAGCCTGGTCTTCCTGCTCGTGGCCAGTGCCACTGCTGCACCGACCGCACGCGCGGCAGACGTTGTGGAGCCAAGCACGGCACCGCCCCTCAGGTTTTCCACCTACAACATATGTGGGAGCGCTTGCATGTCGGCCGATGATGGCGGCCTTCGGGTAAACGAGGTCATCGAGGAGACGGATTCGACTTTGCCTGGCTCGGCGTCGCCGGGCTGGAAGGCGGACGTCGTTTTTGTTCAGGAAATCTGCGAGTACCAGTACAGCAGCATCATGGAGAAGCTGGCACCGCGGGGATATCTTGGGAACTATGCGCAGACGATCCCCAAGGCGGGCAAGCCAAATCTCTGCCTGAATAAAACGGGCTACGGGATGGCCGTATTCGTAAAGGGGATTGTGGCCCCGGATGAAAACGGCTGGGACTCCGACAACACCGAGTTGGACCTGAATACCTATCAGGACCCGGTCCGAAAGCAGGGTCGCCTGGAGACGGAGGACATCAAGAGTCCCTGTATCAAGGCCTACGTGCAGCATCGGGCAATGTGGGCTTGCTCGGTTCACCTCTACTGGGGCGATGAAGGCAAGACCGGAGGGACCTACCGCGACGCCGAAGCCAAGAAGCTCGCTTCCACGGTCGACAACTGGCAGGCCGGTGGCGCCCCGGTCCTGCTCGGGGGAGACTTCAACACCCAGCCGTGGAATCCCGGAACGGACCCCTTCTACGAGCGGTTCCCGGTTTTCGACCAAGGGTCCTACGGGAGCATGACCGAGGTCGATGAAACCGATTCGCAATTCTTTCAGAAGGGCGCGTCTGGAACTGACAGGAAGTGTGTCGAGAACAACTTGACCCGCTGCCGCTCCGGTGAGCCGACTCACTACGGGGAAACCGAGCGGAAGATCGACTACATCTTCGCCACATCTCGGTTCTTCAAAAACGTCAAGGGCGATGCGCAGCCTCGCGACACACGCGTCTCCGACCATGCGAAACTGCGCGGTGCGGCCAGCTGGGCGGACTGCGTCCCTGCCACGCCTGCCGAACTTGCCACTGGAGCGGTTTTCCGCGTCGACGCCTCCGGTTCCCTGTTCCGCTACGCCGGCAAGACCGGCGGAGGCCTCGAGAGCGCGTGCAAGGTCGGATTCGGCTGGCGGGACATGCTTTCCGTCTCCCGCCAGGGAAGCACCCTGGTCGCCGTGGACGAGGCCGGTGACCTGTGGAAGTACCCGGTCGATCCGGCAACCGGCTGGTACTCCGCCGGCACCCGCGTGAAGGTGGGAAGCGGGTTTCAGGACATCGAAGACGTGCTCACTCCCGGCGACACCGACGGCGACGGCAATCCCGACCTGCTCGTGCGGCGCAGCGAGGGCAACCTGTGGCGTCACTCCGGCACGGCCGCCAGTGGCTACGACCCCACGGGCGTCCAAGTTGCTCCTCCTGCCCCCGGCAAGGCCTGGGGTGGCTACGACAAGCTGATAGCCGCCGGCGACTTTTCCCGCGACGGTGAGGGCGAGCCCGTCCGCACTGACCTCATCGCCAGGGACGTGGCTGGAGACCTCTGGCTCCACAAGGGCAACGCCACCGGTGGCTACGCTCCGCAGATCAAGATCGACAGCGGCTGGCAGACCTACACAGCTCTTGCCGCCCCCGGCGACCTCGACGGCGACACCCACCCCGATCTGCTCGGTCGCGACCACGTCGCCACCACGGACTCCGGCAACCTCTGGTTCTACAAGGGTGACGGCGCCGGCAGCTATGCCCTGCCGACCCAGATAGGCAACGGCTACCCGGACGCCGACGTACGCCTCTTCTGAACAGGTGAGGCCGTTTCTCGATTCAGATCAGGGGACGGCCTCACTCCGCGACAAGCCCTGGGAGTTCCCTTTCCTCCTGGGCACGAACCGAGCACACGCGAAAGCGTCGCCGAATCGATCAAGGCGCAGCACATCAAGGATGTCAGGGGGACTGCGTTCGAGTACTCCGGGAACGTCGCAGGGCATCTCCCGGACACGACGTGGTCGGGGAAGAAGTCTCCGTACTGCTGGCACCAACACAGGACCGTGATGTGAACTCGAAGGTGGGAGCCTACGCACAGAAGTACCCTGTGGGATACTAACCGACCGGGTTCTACTGCGCTGGCGTGCAGGGCAATCCCACGACGTAAACGACCGAAGCGTGGCGGGATCGGTCTCGCGAGGTCAGTACGGGCTGTGTGAAATTAGCCGCCCCTAGGAATCAGAGGATGATGTGGAACTCCCGCAGTTGATTGGCCGGCTGGTTAGTACACGGGTGGCGCAATATCTTGAGGCCCCGGATCTCCGGCCATTGCCCGGGATCCGCCTCCCGGCTGACGATGAGCAGATTAACATGCTCGAGCAGGAAGCTGGCCAGTCCCTCGACGAGGACTACCGCCGTTTCCTGAAGTTGACGGATGGGATGGACGGACTCTTTCTCTCGATGCCAGTCTTCGGGGCTTGTGACTGGGAAGCTCCAGCAAATCGCGTGGCGGCAGCGTCGAGGTTTGCGAGCATCCTGCTGGAGTCGGGAAGACCGCAAGATGTCGGGTTACCTGAATCTGTACGGCTGTTTCCAGTTTCGGTCAACACTGACGGCTCGCAAGGGATTTTCATGATCGATATTGATGGAGTCCCCGAGCGTTTCTCAACAACGTCCGCCTGAAGCTCAAGCGGCTGGTCGAACGCGGAATCCTGGTCGAGACCGAGCAGGGCTTGTTCACCCAGCCGCGGCCGTAGCCGCTCAGCGAACCCGCGGCCAGGCCGCTCGCCTCAAGCGCCCAACTTCACATAGCGCCCTCTGAGTTGCCGATTAGTCGATGCGGTCGCTCAGGCCCAGCACCTTCGGGTCGTCGCTGGGGAAGTTCCTGGGCATGCCCGGCACATCGATGGTGCGCCCGTACACGCCGGCCAGCAAACTCGACGGCACTGACTGGGAACTGGGTCCAGTCGGCGTTGTCCGTGCGGACGACCACCGGCCATGCGTCCGGATCCGCAGGGCTCGTCCTCCAGTAGAAGGTGTCCCCCGAATTGGATCCGGCAGCCAATACTGCTCACCCCGGTGTCGAACGAGGGCTTGGCGCCGACGATCGCGTTCAGGAGGCGTCACCGAGTGGCGCCCCTGGTGACGCAAACCGCCGAGCCGGGTTTAGGAACAGGCACTGACCTTGTCGTTTATCGTCCGCCGTCGAACGAGGCTCGAACTTTTTCGGTGTTTCCCCAGTTCACCAGACGTGTGAGGGGCCGCGGGCCGATCCTGTGCTGAGCGACAACGCAGCACGGAGGACCGGGATTGTGGGACTGGTCGAGCACGAGGTTCAACGAGACGCGTTGACGGTGGTGGCGGAGTTCCGGTCGGAGTTGTACGCGTGCCTGACCGCTCGGAGCGACGCCCTGTTCGAGCTGTGCGATGCGTTGCTGTGCACCGATGGCCCGGTCCGCACCCTCGTGGACCTGGCCCTCGCTCCCGAGCATCGGCGCGGACACGGAGCCTTGTACTCCGGGATCAACCACGGTCGGATCGACGTCGCCCGGCTCCGGCGGGCACTGACCAGCGTCCCGCTTCCCCGGGCTGGCGACGGTCGGCTGGTGCTGGCAGTGGACGTCTCGCCGTGGTTGCGGCCGGACGCCGACACCTCCTCGGACCGCTCCTTCTGCCACACCTTCGGCCGGGGCCTGGGCAAGCACCAGATGGTGCCTGGCTGGCCGTACTCGATCGTCGCCGCGCTGGAGACCGGCCGGACCTCGTGGACCGCGCTGCTGGACGCGATCCGGCTGGAGCCCGGCGCCGACCTGGCCGCGGTCACTGCTGTCCAGGTCCGCGACGTCGTCGAACGCCTTTCAGAGGCTGGGCAGTGGCGGGACGGGGACCCGCGCGTTCTGGTCGTACTGGACGCGGGCTACGACGCGCCCCGCATTGCCCACCTTCTGGCCGACCTGCCCGTGGAGGTTCTGGGGCGGCTCCGCTCGGACCGGGTGATGCGCATGCCCGTGCCGGTGCCGTGGATCTGCCCGCCGCGGGGTGGTCGACCGCCCAAGCACGGTGGTGAGTTCGTCTTCGGTGACCCGGCCACGTGGGGCGAGGTCACCGCGGTGACCGTGACCAGTACCGACCGGTACGGGGCAGCGACGGCGCAGGCCTGGGACCGGCTCCATCCCCGGCTGACCCGGCGAGCCGCGTGGGATGACCACGAAGGCCCCCTGCCGGTCATCGAGGGGACCGTGATCCGGTTGACGGTCGAGAAGCTGCCCAGCGGAGGCGTGAACAAGCCCGTCTGGTTGTGGTGGTCGAGTACAGGAGCCCGCCCCGAGGATGTCGATCGATGCTGGCAGGCGTTTCTGCGAAGGTTCGATGTGGAGCATACGTTTCGCCTGCTCAAGCAAACGCTCGGCTGGACCCGACCCAGGCTTCGAGACTCCGCCGCGGCCGACCGCTGGACCTGGCTCGTTCTGGCTGCGCACGCTCAACTGCGTCTCGCCCGGCCGCTTGCGCGGGATCTCCGCCGGCCGTGGGAACGACCGGCGGAACCGAACAGACTCACCCCCACCCGAGTCCGCCGGGGGTTCAGGAACCTGCGCGCGAAGACCGGCACGCCGGCCGGTGCACCGAAACCCACGCGGCCCGGGCCCGGCCGTCCACTCGGATCGAAGAATCAGCGGCCCGCTACCCGCTACGACGTCGGACGTGTCCTTGCCACCGGCGAGTCCTACACCCGGCCCGCGCACCACAAGGTCGGCACCAAGCCCAGACGAGTCGCGGGCTGAGCAACCGTGCTACCGCTCTTCGGGAAACGGTGCCCGGACGTACTTGACCCACTTCGGATCGCACGCACCCATCTCTTCAAAGTTGTGCTGGGCCTGAACAAGACTGAGCGATCCGTTTGGGCCTCCTCGGACGACATCATCATCATGCTCGTCCTGGCCGTCGTCCTCCCAGTAGCAGACCGTGCATATCTCGTGGGCGCCACGGGCTTTCAGAGTTAGGCAGCCGCAGCAGGGACATGCGTAGGGACCGTTCTCAGGGCCGAGAACGATGTTGAACCGCTGGGGAGCCGGGGCGCTGTCTTCGCTGGTCACCAGATGACAGATACCAGTACCCACCGACAGCGATGAACGCAGCCGCTCGCAACAGCGGCAGAGGTTAAACGCCAAGCTGACTGCGCCGGGCACGGCGCCGTTGGCGGTGCTGGGGGAGGTGCGGGTGAATCGAGCGGTTCCGGTCGGGATCGGGCGGCCTGCGGGTGACGCTGGCGTGGCCGGCCAGCCTGCGGGGCACCGCCGCGGAGGGGACGGCGGGCGGGGTGGTTCGTCACGGGGTGCCGTCCGCCGGCTCGGGGGAGGGGTGCGCGTGCCGCCGGTACGACTGCGGCGGCCTGGTCCCGGTGCCCTGGTGCGCCGAACACGGGCATGCTGTCGGGCCAGTGATGGAGTGGCACCCCGGCGGCGGCATCCGATGCGCAGCGCTGGCTGCGGGGGAAGTCGACAACGTTCCTCCTGTGCTGGGCATGAGCGAGGCCACTAACGCGGCCATCGGGTCTGTTGACATTCCCATCACCAACGGCTCCGTCCATCGAGGAGACACGCTCTAGCTCTGCTGCGTCCACTCCACCCCGAGGGCGGCCAGGGCGGCGAGTCGGTCGGCGTCGAGCCGGTCTCGGCGCTGCTCCTGGTTGACGATCCACACCCCATGCGGTGCCCGGTCCCGTCGGGGAGGTGCTTGACGCGGGCCCGGCCGGGGAGGCCGCTTTCCCTCTCGAGGTACTGCGTGAGGGCCTGGACGCCCTTGTGGAACGCTTCCGCGCCCCGCCCGGACGGGTGCCGCTGCACTGGTCGTCGTGGCCGCTGTCCGGGCTCGTACAGTCCGCGACGGCTTCACCCCGAGCTCGGCCAGGCGTCGTTGTCCCGGCTCAGTCGAATGGCCTCAATCTCAGATGGCCTGGTCCGGTTCGCTCGTCGTCCTAGGTGATCGGGTCCCCGGGCATGGGAGCTGTCCGTTTTTGATGAAGATGACGGACTCTCGTTGAGGGTGGCGGACGCCGCGCCACGCGTCCAGCTGATGACAGCAGCTGGTTGCGGAGCTGGGAGAGCGGTTCATGTCACCCCTGGGGGTGAGAATCCGCGCAGAGTGGTCCGGCGCAGGGGGGTGCCGCTGACAATTTCTGTCATGGATCTTTCCCAGACGTCGCCTGCCTTGAGTCGGCGGCGACTCTTGCGTCACACGCTGGCTGCCGCTGTTGCGGCCGGTACCGCCCTGGCTGCCTCCCCGGCGGCCTCCGCTACAACGAGGGCCAGGCGTGCCGCGTCCTTGCCCGAGGTCGGGCAGACGTTCACCCTGTCGCTGAACGCCTACGGGGTGACCCTCATTCCCCATGCTCCCCACGAGCAGGGCGGCACGGTGAACTTCATCGGGTCGCAGTCTGTGCGGATCCTCGCCGGTGGTGCGGATTTCGTCCGCTACCAGCTGCTGAACTTCACGATGACAGCCGAGCATCCGGCCTACGGGAGGATCACATTGAAGCTCCCCGACATCGTCGACACACCGGACAGCATCATCCGCCTCACCCCCGACGGCGAGAGCCTCACCGACACCCTCACCGTCGCCCCCACGATGACCCTGGACAAGTCCGGCGACCAGGAGGGGCCGTTCCCCTACGAGGCTGCCGAGCCCATCGTCCTCACAGCCACCATCCCCTCCTACCCGCCACCGGCTCAGGACATCAACCCGGACGGCTCCCCCACTGGCGGTGCCCTGTACCGCTCGTCCGGCCCGGCCCGCTTCACGGCCCCCGGATCCGGCGGACCCGACGCCGTCATCTACATCGAACTTCAGGACTTCAACGTGAACCAGGGAGTCATGCTGCCGTCAGCCGAGTGAGGCGGCAGGGAGAGCCAGGTGGGGCACCTGATGGGTCCATGGCTGCCGCCTCGGAGGCCGCCACGGGCCGCGCCGGTTCTCCCCAACGGCGCCTGTGACGGACACCGGCCTGGCGAACCGCGGCTCACAGCAATCCAACTGCGCGTGGAGCTACACGCTCCTCTGGGGACGCGGTCACCACTTCTGATGACAGTGGTCGCAAACGGCGCTGGTGAAGGCTGCCGAAGATCGATTCTGTATCGAGGTGAGCCGTCCTGGATGGGGCGACCCGTAATCACAGAGGTAGGAGAGAACGTGAGCGACGTTGCTGACGCCATGAAGAGGATGCAGGCGAAGTTCAACCCGCCGGCTGCCGCCGGCCTGGATCTGGTCTTCGGGTTCAACGTGACGGACGGGGACGCGCACTACTCGCTCGTCGTGAAGGACGGCGTCTGCCAGCTGCAGGAGGGCGAGAACCCGGATGCCAACTGCACCTTCGTGCTGGACTCGGCAACCTTGAAGGACATCGTCTCCGGTGAAACAGACACGATGCAGGCTTTCATGGGCGGCAAGATGCGCGTTGAGGGCGACATGATGCTGTCCCACAAGCTGAGCGAGCTGTTCTCGGCGTGATCAAGGCGGGGTGTCTCCGGCCGGAGACACCCGTGCCGCAGACTGAGGCCGGCCGGGTGGTGGGGATGCCGAGGGCGACGGGTGACCGTTGTGCGAGTCGGGCGGCGTCGGCCTGCTTGATGCGAACGAAGGTCAAGGTCATGTCGATGCCTTCGATCTCGCCGAGCCACTGCTCCTCCTCAGCCCGTCTGCGGCGGAGGATCAGGTCCTTCTCGATCTCGGCGGCCGCGGCAGCATCTTGGGGTTGACCTGCAGCATCGGGCATCGGATGCCCCGTTGACTGAACGAACCAGGTTGATTGTGCAGTTCAGGGCACGGGTGACGTTGTCGCCCAGTACGGTCTGCGGTCGTGATGGACGATCGTGTGCCCGAGCGAGATCTGTCGAGGTTGGCCGTTCCTCGGTGGGGTCGGCTGGTGGAGACCGGCGACCGGTACGAGCCCTACCGGCTCGTCGACGCCGACGGCGCGGCCGTGGCGCCGGTTGCGGTGTTCTTCCAGGAACTGCTGGCAGCCGGGAAGGCGGCGGCGACCGTCCGCTCCTATGGCATGGACCTATTGCGGTGGTGGCGGTTCCTGCACGCGGTCGAGGTGTCATGGGATCGAGCGACGCGCGTGGACGCTCGGGATTTCAGCTGCTGGATCCAGCTGACGGTCAAGCGGCGGCGGGCCCGCAGCGTCGGCGCCCCGAGCCCTGGGCTCGGCTATGCCCCATCGACCGTTGCCCACAGCGAGACAGTGCTGCGCAAGTTCTACGATCTGCACCGTGATGCCGGATCTGGGCCGCTGATCAACCCATTCCCACTGGACCTGGCGCGCCGCTCCGGCCGTGCGCACGCACACCACAACCCGATGGACGCCTGGGCACCGGAGCGGAGAGGCCGCTACCGGCCCACCCTTCCGCGCCGGATTCCGCGCTCGATCCCGGACGAGTGGTTCAACACGCTGTTCGCGGCCCTGCCGTCGAACCGGGACCGGGCAATGATCGCTTTTTGGATCTCCAGCGGAGTCCGGGCCTCGGAGCTGATCGGCGTCCGGCAGTGCGACGTCGACGCGGGACAGCAGCTGATCAGCGTTGTGCGGAAGGGCTCCCGAGTACGGCAGCAGGTGCCTGCCTCGGCAGATGCGTTCGTGTGGCTGCGGCTTTACCAGCAGGAGCTGCACGGGCTGGTGCCGCGGGGCCGGACGCAGCCAGTGTGGTGGACGCTGCGGCGCCCGTTTCAGCCGCTGAATACCACGGCGCCCATCGCATGTTCGAGCGGGTAAACGCCGCCTTCGGTGCGGACTGGACCCTTCACGACCTTCGTCACAGCGCCGCCGCCCGCATGGTGCGCGACCCGGCGCTGACCCTGACCGACGTGCAGTGGGTCCTCGGGCACGCGCATCTGACCACGACTGAAATCTACCTCGCACCGCGCCAGGACGAGGTCGTGGCCGAGGTGCTGGCCCACCACGCCCGGCGGGCAGACCGGCACGCCGAGCCGGTGCCGCCGCCGGCCCCCGGCTACGACCCGGAAGACTTGGACGTGCTCTTCGGGCGGTCTTCATGACCATCACCACGAAGCACTCGACGCGCCGACAGCTGCAGACCGCGAATGCAACAGTCGAACAGGCCCGGGCGCGGAACAGCGTACTGCGGGAACGGTTCCCGCCCCGTTCCGCGGAGGCATGGTGGCCGGCGACAGCGCAGCCGGCGGACGACGTGCTGCGTCGGCTGACGGCGCCACCGTTCTTGCCAGCGGCCAACGCCACCCGGGCCGGGCGACGGCGTGGGGTCGCCAAACTTCTGCGCTGGCTGTCCGGCCTCCCAGGGGATACCTGGCAGCAGCGTTGGAAGACCAGCCGCGCCGAGGAGATCCCGGCGCGGACTGGACAGATCTCCCGCTGCGCTTCTTGCGCCAGAGTGGGCCGTCGCCGTCGTATGAGCGCGTTGACCTGACCTCCGGGCTGCTGATTCTGGTCTGCGGCGATGTCATCCGTCCCGAGCTGGCCTGGATGCTCACCCGCACCCACAAGCACCTGGCCCCGGTCATGGCCGCGGTCCGCGACCCCGAGGGGTTCACGAGGCTGGCCCAGCTGGCCGAGTCCGGACCGGCCAGCGCCCGAGGCGAGGCCACCATCGCGGCCACCCGGATCGCGATGCTTCTGGCCTGCAAGGGCGGGGCGATCGCGGACATCACCGTCGGCGACTGCGTTGAGCTGGTCGACACCTTGCGTCGGGTCCACGTCCGTGGGGGTCAGCGCAAAGTTGACTTCTACCTTCGGCTGCGGGCCTTGGGGCTCTTCCCTGAGGACGCCCCGGCTACGATCCGCGCGTTCGGGTTGGCCGCCGGCCGGCTGAGCATCGAAGAACTCGTGGATCGGTATCCGATCCAGTGCCGCCCGGTCCGCGACCTGATCGTGGACTACTTGCGCGAACGGCAGCCGTCGTTGGATTACACCAGCCTGGACGCGGTGTCGCGGACGCTGGCCGGGCTGTTCTGGACCAGGGTCGAAGCGCTCTCGCCTGGCATTGACTCCCTGCGGCTGCCACCGGCACTGGCCCCGGCCTGGAAGACAGACGTCGCCACCAAGAAACGCACCACGATCGGTCCGGACGGCACCGCCGTCGAGGCCGCCAGTCCCAGACTGAACGCCAAGGACGAGCTCATCCGCGTCCGCGCCTTCTATCTGGACATCGCCCAGTGGGCTGCGGAAGAGCCGGTCCGCTGGGCGCCGTGGGTGGTGCCCTGCCCGATCAGTGATGAGGAGATCAGCAAGGCCAAGGACCGCAAACACCGCAAGGCCCGGATGGACCAGCGCACCCGCGAACGGCTTCCCGTCCTGCCGGCGCTGGCCGACACCGTTGATGGCAGGCGCCGGGCCGCAGCCAAACTACTGGCTGCCGCCGAGCACACCCAGCCCGGGGATCTGATCCCGGACACCGCCGGAGCCTTGCGGAGAGCGGTCGCGCCCAAGGCCGCCGGGCACCTGACCTGGGCAGAGGAGACCTCGACCGGGCGGCGGCGAAACCTCACCTACGAGGAGACCGAAGCCTTCTGGGCCTTCGCCGCGATCGAGGTCCTGCGCCTGACCGGCATCCGCAACGAGGAGCTCCTGGAACTGACCCACCACAGCATCACCGAATACCGGCTCCCCAGCACCGGCGAAGTCGTACCCCTGCTGCAGATCGCCCCGTCCAAGACCGACAGCGAACGGCTCCTGCTGGTCAGCCCGGAACTGGCAGACGTCCTTTCCACCATCATCCGCCGCCTGCGGGGAAGCAGTCGCGCGATCCCGCTGGTGACCTCCTACGACGTCCACGAGCGGGTCTGGAACCCGCCGATGCCGCTGCTATTCCAACGCGATATCGGCACCGAACAACGGGCTTTCACCCCGACCGCGCTCCGCAAGCTTCTGATCAACGCGCTGGCCGCCACGAGCCTGACCGATGCCGCCGGCGAACCGCTCGTCTTCTCCCCGCACGACTTCCGCAGGACCTTCGTGACCGACGCCATCATGAACGGCCTGCCACCGCACATCGCCCAAGTGCTCTGCGGACATAAGAGTCTTGATACGACGATGGGCTACAAGGCGATCTACCCGGCCGAGACCATCGAGGCCCATCGCGCCTTCATCGCCCGCCGCAGGGCCACCCGACCCAGCGATGAGTACCGAACCCCCACCGAGGAGGAATGGGACGCCTTCCTCGCGCACTTCGAGAAGCGCAAGGTCTCCATCGGCACCTGCGCTCGTGCTTTTTCAAGCCCTTGTGTTCATGAGCACGCTTGCATTCGTTGCTCGCTGCTCCGGCCGGACCCGGCCCAGCGCGGCCGGTTGGAGGAGATCCGCGACAACCTCATCGCCCGCATCGCCAAAGCCGAACAAGAGGGCTGGCTCGGCGAGGTCGAAGGACTCCGTGTCAGCTTGGCCGGCGCCGAAGACAATCTCGCCCAGGTCGACGCACTGGCCGAGAGACACTCGGCTGCGGTCCAGCTCGGAATGCCGGACTTCAGCCGGTCCGGAGGAACCGCTGGGACGCCGAGACCAACGTCATGATCGAAGCCAGAGCAAGCGAAGACGAAGATCAAAACGGAACCGACAGCCCGGCCTCGCGCAGCTGGGACAGGGCTGTGGACATGCATTGCTGCACAGTCCTCCCGTCAGCACGCATGCCATGTTCCAAGGGACCCCCACTGGCGGCGAACGTCCACGCCGGCGAGTTGTCGGCCACCCTCTCGGCGTCCACTCTGATAGTGGCGTTCACGCCCTGCTCACCCAGCCATTCCAGGATGAGGAGTGTCACGTCCTCGATGCCACCATCCTGGTCGATCTTTGGCCAGCGGCCCTGCTTTCCTGTCATTGCCCAGACTCTACTGAGGGGTCCGAAACGGTCGGCGTCCAGTGGTCAAGTCGGGGGGGCTCAGTGCCTGGTTTCCATTCTGGCAAAGAGTTCAGTGCACTCGCTGGCGAAGGAACAGAGCTGGTCCACGACCTGCCGGTACTTCTGCGGATCCCGCAACAGGTTCGGCGTGGCATCGGTCCAGTGCTGCCACTGGCCACCGGCGGCAAGGCATGGGGATGCTCGCTCGGTCCCAAGGACGGCATCGAGGTGAAGCAGTGTGCTGAGAGCGACGATCTGGTCGTAGACGCGGTCGGGTTGAGGCAAGCAGCGATCAAGGAATCTGCAGACTAGATCGGCGTCCGTGCTGGTGCCGAAGGTGGCAAGAGTGATGCAGTAGGCCCCGCCGCCGGGGCCTTCGCTGGCCAGCAGGAGTTCGCCGATGCGGCTGCGGAACTCGGTCCTGCCGGCTACAGCAACCAGCCAGGAGGCAGTCTTACGCTCTCGCCAGCCGCCTTCGAAAAGGACGCCGAGCTCAGCGGGAGTGATCTCCCCGGCAGCCTTGACCAGCTCCCTCATGAACAAGTCGCGCTCAGGCCCGCTCAACCGCAGCGAGCTTCCACCCAGCCGCAGGTACCGCCGGCCGGGCGTGACGAATCGTCGGACCAGGTCCATGAGCTCGGGGTCGGTGTTGGTATAGCGCATGGCTGCATCTTTGCCCGGCGGGGACCCAGCTGCCAGCGGTTTACCCAGAGCCCCGAGTAGCGATCGCTAGTTCAGAGAAGCAGATCGAAAGAGACTTGGTCCTGCGCCGCAAACGCGCCGAGGAAGAGCAGTGGCTCGGCGAGATCGAAGGCATCGACATGACCTTGACCTTCGTCCGTACCAAACAGGCCGACGCCGCTCGAACCGCCCAACGGGTACCCGTTGCTCTCGGCATCCCAACCACCCGTCGGCCTCAGTGAGCCTGAAGCTCGTCGATCCGAACGCTCGAACTCTGCTGGCGCCTGATCGACGTGGCTGACCCCAACCGCCCATAGCACCGAGACCGTCTCTCGGACACAGGGTCGTCTACGGACTGTCAGAGGCGGGTGAGAGTCTGGACCAGTGCTGATAAAGGGATTCGAGAACGCCCCGATTGTCGCGGGGGAGGAACTGCTGGCACTGCCGGGGTTCTGGGCGGCCTACCTGATGTGGCTGAGCCAGACGGAGGAGCACGACGCTTCTCTATATCCGTTCGGTATTGACGGGGCTGATGCCGATGCAGCCTGCGATGCGCTCGGCGACGAGGATCACTGGCCTGTCTTCCGGATCCCGTTTGATGACGGCCATACCGCGCTGGTCCTCGGACGCAACTTTCCCGACGATCCGGAGACGGAGTACTTCATCACCCACCCCGAGTGGGGACGGCACGGCCACCTGGCCACCGTCAGCGGCCACCAGGCTGGCCCCGGCTTGTCGTGGCAGGAGCTCCACCACATCGCCCGCACGCCTGACCTCAACGCTCCGGGAGTCCACGCCGAATATGCACGCCTGCTTCTCCTACTGCCTGCCCTCGGCGACCAGGATCTGCCCGAGGACGCCGCAACTGTGGTCGGTGGCGCGCTGACGCAAGCAGGCGCACCCGCAGCGCTGGCCCCGCATCTCGCGGCAGCTCTCCTCGCCGACCACCCCTTGTGGGAGCCGGCTGAATGGACGCTTCCTGCCACCTCTCCGCTCTCAGCCAGCCAAGAGCCCTTCCTCGGAATTCTCCACTGTGACGGATACATGAGTCCCCGGTGTGGGACACGCCTCGCCCAGGGCATCACCCGCGACCAGAGCAACCGCCTGGCCCACGCACTCGGCACCTGGCCAGCCTGAACGGCCCACCACCCAGCAGCGACGGGATGGGAGCGGCAACAGGCAGCCTGGGAGCCTCCGATCTCCGGGAAGTTTGACGCACGGTGGGCTACAACTAATGCCGTTCAGATCGGCTCAACTTGACTAGTGCAGAGAAGGTGGCACCGTGCGCAGGGTCCGGTCTGGCTCGGCGCCCAGGTGACGGGTACGACCTGCGAGCGCGGGTTCGTCGTCTGCTGGTTCATGCCGCCTCCCGTCCCGTTGCCGCTGGGGCGTGACTGCGAACGGCGCGACGCAGCTCGACGCCGCCGGTCCGCCAGCCGGCGGGAGCAGTCCAGTACGGGTGGGTGTAGAGGCGCCCGGAAAGGGCGATCAGCCGGCGCCGCAGCACGGTCGGGCTGCACGTGGATGAGCCCTGCGCGAGATCCGCGTAGGTCTGCTGCCACGTCTCTTGGAGGGTGAGCAGGTCATCGGGGAAGCGGAACGGTGGTCTCACCCTTCTATTGCAACACTTGTTCGATTTTTTGCGCGAATGACCCGCCGGGTCATCTGCCGGGTCAGCCAGGCTCGATCATGACGCCCAGGTGTGACCATTCCGCGCGACGGCCATCCCAGGAACCGCTGGCGTCCTGTCGAGCCGCTTCTGCTACGTTCTGCTGCTGATCCATAGCTTTACGTGACGGCTCTCGATTTCCGTCATCGCAAGATCGCTTGTTGGCCGCATTTCAGCTATGCCTGGGAGATCCACCGACATGTCTCGCCGAGCCACCACTCTCGCCCTCGCCTTCGCCGCAGCTCTTTTGTCGGCTGCCCCGGCGTACGCTGTGCTCGCCCCGGATCGCAGCTTGGCTGTGGGAGAGGTCTGCTTCTACACCGAACCTGGCTACGCCGGAGCGAGCTGGTGTTACCGCCCGCCGGGCTATGCCGACGTGCCGGCGCCCCTGCATGACAACGCCGCCTCCTTCGAGTCGAACGCCGATGTCACGGTGTACGCCATTGACTGGGTCAGGCCCGGAGAGTGTCTTTACCGAACGATCTGGTCGGGGGACCGGAGCACCAACTGGGAATGGCGCAACAGGCTGGACGCCGTGCAGAGCGTTCGGCCCACCGACTGCCAGCCGGGCTGACCCATCCATCCAATGGACGGCTTGACCACCGGGCCACGGCCGCATGCTTGCTGAGCGCCGGTGACGTCGTGGACAGCCTCCGCCGAGAACCTGGGCGACTTCCCTCGCGACGACGCCATCCGACGTTGCGAAGGAGTGAGCAGGTGCTGGCCGCCATGCCGGCACCCGGACTCATCGGCCGTGACACGCCGTTCGGCCGACGGAAGCGGTCGGACAGCGTGTACTGCTCGTCGCGCTGCAGATGTCCTGTCTCGCTGAAGATTGAGGGCGTCTCACTGAATCTTGAGCGGCGCTCGTGGCGTTCGCCCCGTTCCGCTGATCTTCGTGCTGCTCCTGCCACAGTTGTCGCATGAGCGGCGTCGACTGGGGGACCGTCCCAGCCTGGAGCAGCAGCATTCTCACCAGCGGATCGTTGGCACTGGGCTTCTACATCCTCCTGCGCGACCGGCGTAAGGCGGAGCGGGAAGAGGCCAACCTGGTGACCTGCTGGCTGGAGGGCTCAGGGGATGCGCTTATGGCGCACGTCCTCAACGCATCGCCGCGACCGATCCCGTATGCAGCGCTGGAGTGGAGGCATGGCCGCGCGGGGACGCTGGTTGCAAGGACAGAGCCCCCGGTGGTCCGACCCGGGCAGGAGCTCAAGCTTCCGGTGTCGGAGATGTTGAAGCATGTTCGAAGTCACGTTGTCGCCGAGCTGCGTAACCCTGAGACCTTCTGTTTCACGGACGCTGATGGACGGAGGTGGAAACGGGATCTGTGGACGAGCGCCCTGTCCCGAGACAGGACGTCCCTCCGCATTCGCTTCCGCGAGTGGTATGGGTCCCGTCGGCAACAGTGGCGCTTGTCACGGATGTCTCGCGCGAAGCGGGGTCAAAACGCAAGGTAGGCACCCCAGCAGGTGGCCGCAGCGACGGCATTCGGGCCCGCCCCAACAGTCTGAGAGGCCGCTGACCTGCGGCAGCCGCGATTCCTCCGGCTACCGCCAACCACGATTCCGTGTTCCCGAGGCCGAAGTACTAGGTCAAGCCAAGCGGGGCGCCTCAATCGTGTCGCTTGAGGTTGAGCCAGCACCCTCGGTTCATAGTGGCCTTGTGGCGTCACCTTCCAGAGATATGTCCGGCAAGGTAGATGAGGCCGCACTGGCGTCGGCTGCCGTTGGCGCGGTGCTGACGACTGTGTTGTCAGGCCCTGAAGGCGAGCCCTACGGGTGGCTCTCAACTGGAGTGGGCTTCTCCCTGGCCACTCTTGTGGCCGCCTACTACAGGCCACGACGCTGCGGGTACCGAACCTGGCCGTGCCGGTTCAGAGCCAGGTGGTACCTGCGCACCGGAGGATGGGATGGGTGGCTTTGTTCACGGGTTGTGCTCATGAACATCCGCAGCCCTCTTGATCGCCCACTGCTGACGGAACTCATCGACAAACGCTGTTCCTAGAAGTGAACGAAGCCACGCGCAGGAGGCGCCCCTATGACGTATACGGATCCGCCTGAGCCAGAGCCTCGACCGGCCCACGTACGCACGCGCGTGAAAAGGAGATGCTGGCTCCTGGCCTGTGCAGGCAGGATCTCTCCATGTCGACCGACGTCAGCGGAATGATCGAATGCCGGCCAGGGGCTCGCCTATGGGGCCCCGACGACGAGGACTCCGTATGGGAGGTCGGCATCGATCTCTTCCTCCTCAACAGGGGCAACGCCTACGACGGCCTGGCCTGCCTCTTCGGAGTCCGAAACTCCTTCGGCTTCCGTCCCCTCGCGGAAGATCGCGGCTTCCCGGACGACGCCTCGGATGGGCTGCGAGGTGAGTTCGCCGGCTACGGCGGTCCCCACGATGTGCACGGGACCACCTGGCTGAACTGGGCCGAGCTGGACACCACGGACTGGCAGGAGACCGACGCCTCAGGCACACGAACCCGCGCTTCAGCCGCGGGGATCGACACCGACTGGGGCCGCGTCTGGAAGGTCATGCGCATCCTCAGCGAAATCCACGGAGCCGAGAACGTACGCCTTGTCGTCTGGTTCCGCTGACTCTCGGCTGAGCGCTTGGTGACCACTGCCCTGCGGGTCGAACGGTCAGCTCGATGCAGATGCACCCTCTTGTGACTGAGCAGGACGGTTGGCCCTGGAAGGTGGCCTGCGGGGCCCGCCTGAGGCTGGGGCGAAGCCTGTCACTAGGCTCCGGCCCTATGACCAGTGATCTCGGGTTCACGTGCGCCTGCTGCGGGGCCCACCACCCTGAGCTGCCAATGAACTACACGGCCGAGGCCCCGGCCGTGTGGGAGTCGGCCTTTGCCGGCGCCGACGACTGCTTGCTCTCGTCGGACCAGTGCGTGATCCGCGCGCAGCACTACTTCGTCAAGGGTCTGATCGAGATACCGGTCATCGACAGCGACGAGGTGTTCTCCTGGGGCGTGTGGGTCTCGCTGAGCCGAGAGAATTTCTCCCGGGCCGCAGATCTGTGGGAAAGCCCCAGTCGGGAGTCCGAGAACCCGTACTTCGGCTGGCTCACCACCGACCTGCCGGTCTACCCAGCCACGACCCTCAACCTGAAGACCTACGTCCACACCCGCCCGGTCGGTGAGCGCCCCTTCGTCGAGCTCGAGCCCACCGACCACCCCCTCGCCGTGGAGCAGCGCACAGGAATCAGCCTGGACCGCGTGCGGGAGGTCGGGGCGGCCGTGCTCCACGCCGGCGACGGCGCGCAGCGGTGACGGTCGGCAGCCCGGTATCGCCTATCCCTGTCGGGCCCACCGGCCTGAGTTCCAGGGCCCGGCAATTCGTCGAGGTGGAGGGCATCCGCGTCCCGGGACAGGGCATCCGGCGACACCGCGACGCGAGGATTGGGCACGGGATCCCCGTTGCTGAGGCCGACCGGGCCACCGCCTTCCAGGACCGCTGGGGCGGCCTCGCACTGCCGCCGGCCCCGTTCTACGAGGGCGGCCCCCGCATCCTGGACGCTGGCTGCCCCGAGCGGGTGCCCGGGCAGGGCTGGTCCTTCGAGGCGGGCCAGTGTCGGGTCTCCATGGCCTACGGTGATGGGGATATTTGGATTTCCCCACTTGTCGCTCTGGGGTGGGACAAACCTGCTCTCTTGATCTCCCCATCCATTGTGTGAACCTCCCGGCGTGTCGAACTGGTGTCGGCGTGTCGTGGAGAGCCTGCGTGAGCTAGGAGTTCGGCCTGTTCGGGGGCCCGATTGCTCACTCGGGAGGAAGACGTGGACGCTCACGCTCTGCGTCGTCAGGGATGGACGATCTCGGCGATCGCACGGCATCTGGGCCGTGATCGCAAGACGATCCGTGCCTATCTGAACGGCGACCGAACCCCCGGCCAGCGGCGTGAGGGCCCGGACGCGTTCGTGCCGTTCCTGCCCTACTGCCGGCAACGCCTGGCCGACGACCCGCACCTGTGGGCCTCGACCTTGTTCGACGAGGTGTCGGAACTGGGCTACGAGGGTGCCTACTCGACGTTCACCCGGGCCCTGCGCCGATACCAGGTCCGCCCCCACTGCGAGCCCTGCCACGCGTCCACCGGCCGGAACGTCGCGGTGATCGCGCACCCGCCCGGCGAGGAGATCCAGTTCGACTGGCTGGAACTCCCGAACCCGCCAGAAGGGTGGGGAGTGGGTGAGCACGCCCACCTGCTGGTCGGCGCGCTCGCTCATTCCGGCCGGTGGCGGGCAGTGCTCTCGGAGTCCGAGGACTTTCCCCACCTGGTCCAGGCCCTCGACGAGGTCATGCGCAAGCTCGGCGGGACCGCCCGCCGGTGGCGCTTCGACCGGATGGCGACCGTCTGCTACCCCTCCAGCGGCCAGATGACCTCATCCTTCGCCGCCGTCGCCAAGTACTACGGAGCCGGCGTGGACATCTGTCCCCCTCGTCGCGGCAACCGCAAGGGAGTGGTGGAGAAGACCAACCACTCCGCTGCCCAACGATGGTGGCGCACGGTCCCCGACGGGCTCAGCGTGGTCCAGGCCCAGTCTGGCGTCGACAAACTCGCTGTCCGGATGGACGAGCGTCGCCGCCGCATCGACGGAGTCGCCACCACGGTCGGTGAGCTTGCCGCGGCGGAGCCGATGCTGGACATCCCGGTGCGGCCGTTCCCGGCCGAGCTGGAAGTCGAGCGAACGGTCAGCCCGCAGAGCCTGGTCCAGTTCGACGGGAACTTCTACTCCGTCCCGCCCGGCCTTCCAGGCGTCCAGGTCAAGGTGCTGATCCGCCTGGGCGACGACGTCCTTCGGATCGCCACCGCGGGCCGAGCGGTCATCGCCCAGCACCGCCGGGCTGCCCGGGGCTCCGGCCAGACCGTCCGGGACGACGGTCACGTCATCGCGTTGGAGCGAGCTGTGCTCTCGTCGTTCTCCGACCGGGCGCCATGCAAGACGAAGGTCCGAAGGCCGCCCTCAGCGGCCGCGCTCGCCGAGGCCGAGCGACTGCGCGGGCTTCCGGCGGTCGGGGATCCGGCCGAACGGGTCGTGATCGACCTGTCCCACTATGCCGCCGTGGCCGACCGGCTGCGGACAGCCCCCTCACCGAAGGAGGAGAACGAGGAGTGAGCACGCCATCGTCACCGATGCAGATGAGCGAAGCACGCCGCTTCCAGCAGCTGCGAGGCCACCTGTCCTACCTCAAGCTCAACGACGCGGCCGAGGCCCTCAACCGGGTTCTCGACCAGGCCCGGACCGAACGGATGTCGCTGACCGCGGCTCTGGAACGGCTGCTGGAGATCGAGATCGAGGTCGAGGCCACCGAGGCCCGCCGGCTGGCCGCCCGGCTCCGGTTCGCCTGCCTGCCCGAACCCTGGACCCTGAACGACTTCGACTTCGCGGCCCAGCCTGGCGTCGATGAGAAACTCATCCGCGACCTGGCCACCCTTCGCTTCCTCGACGACGCCTCAAACGTCCTGTTCGTCGGGCCGCCCGGAGTCGGCAAGACCATGCTGTCCGTCGCGCTCGGGCGGGCCGCGGTCGAAGCGGGGCACCGCGTCTACTTCACCACCGCCGCCGAGCTCTCGGCCCGCTGCCACAAGGCCGCTCTCGAAGGCCGGTGGAAGTCCTGCATGAACTTCTTCGCCGGCCCGAAACTCCTGATCATCGACGAACTGGGCTACCTCCCACTGCCCGAGGACGGCGCTTCCGCCCTGTTCCAGGTGATCAACCAGAGGTATCTGAAGTCCTCCACGATCCTGACGACCAACGTCGGCATCGCCGACTGGGCCGGCGCCTTCGGCGACGCCACGGTCGCGGCCGCCATGCTCGACCGCCTCCTGCACCGGGCTGCGGTCGCCGGCATCGACGGCCCTTCCTACCGGCTCCGGGGCCACCGGAACCAGGCGGAAGCCCTCCGCGCCGGGGTGAACGCCCGTGTCTCCTGACCACCCTCCCGTCTCCGAGGTCGAATCCGAGATGGCCCGCCGCTGCCCCGTCTGCGAATCGGTCTTCACCGTCGCCACCCACACCAGCCGCCAGGTCTTCTGCTCGCCCACCTGCAAGGAAACCAACCGGCAACGCAGGCCCGTCCAGCAGGTCTGCCCCTCCTGCGACACCGAGTTCGTCACGACGGCCGCCCTCCGGCGGATCTATTGCTCGGAGGCGTGCCGCATCACCTCCCGCACCAGCGAGGATGCCCGCGAAACACGTACCTGTCCCGTCTGCGACGGCACCTTCGAGTCGCTCAGGACAGTCCGCCAGATCTACTGTTCCCCCGCCTGCCGCAAGGACGCCGAACGCCAACGGGACCAGGCCAGGGACGAAGACCGGGCCCGCCGGCTCGGAGGAGCATCACGGCCGGCTCCGGCTGCCACCCCGCCTCTCTCTGATCTCCCGCCGGCCCCCAAGCCGGCGGCACGAACCTCGCGACAGGCACCTGAGCGAGACCCGCTCGAACCCACCGCAACCCGCAACTGCCCGCACTGCCAGCAGCCCGTCACCATCGTCGCTCTCCTGGCGACACCTGAAGCCGCCCGGCCGTCGATGCCGACCGGCCTTCCCGATGTCGTCCCGCTCCGCAGGGCTCCATGACAGCCAGACCGATGGGTCGGCAGTCCGGAAAACCGGCTGCCGACCGCAGGCCCTGATGGCAGGCTCTGCCCATGGTCTTCTTGCGTTGCGAAGCGGTCCGATGGGTCGATGACGAACCCCAGCCCGGCCTGGTGGAGGTCCGCTTCGCCGACGCACACCAGCAGCAATGGGCCTTCGTTGACAAGTGGCCCGTCTTCACCGGCGACGACCTGACCCCCGACTCCGACTATCCCCTCGAGGTCGGCATCCTCTGCGACATCCTGACCACCGACAACACCGCGGACACGGTCACAATCTCCGTCACCCCTTGGGGACTCGAATCACTCGACGGACGCATCGAGTTCGAAGTCCGATCTGATCAATTGATCACGAGCTGAGGTTCACGATCACCGGGCCCCGCCGACCTGACGGTCGGCGGGGCCCACGCACGCTCGCCGATCCCCACTTTCCCCGCACGGTTTAACCAACAACAAAGTGAGGCGAAGAGCGGCTCCGGCCGTTTTCAAGGATCCCCATCAGCTTTGCACGAACACCTTCAACGACGTCTCGAAAGCCACCGACTCCACGGTGGTGTCCCCCGGCCACACGGTGGGGTCCACGACCGAGTCGAGCACCATCCGTCCGGTCTTCGCCGGGAACTGCTCGGCGTAGAACTGTCCGAGAAGAGTGCCGTAGGAGACCCCGTAGAAGTTCAGCTTGTTGTCGCCGAGGACGGCGCGTACGACATCGAGGTCCCGGGCGGCGTTGTCGGTGCCGACGAACGGAAGCAGATCGCCGGCCCGCTTCGTGCAGGCCGCTGCCAGCGCTTTGCCGAACGCCTGGAAGTCCTCGCCAACCTTTTGTTGCAGCGCGGCTTGTTCCTTCTGTGTCTGGCAGCGCACTTCCCGGCTTTTGCCGACCCCGCGCGGGTCCATGCCGATGATGTCGTAGCGCGCCCGCAGCTGTGGGGTGAAGCCATCAGCCGCGAAGTTGTAGAGGAAGCCCAGTCCGGGGCTGCCCGGTCCGCCGGGGTTGGTCAGCAGCGACCCGATCCGCTGCTTTTTGTCGCTGGCGGGAAGACGGTTGACAGCGATGTCGATCGTCTTGCCGTCCGGGCGGGAGTAGTCCAAGGGAACCTTGACCACGGCGCACTCGAACCGCAGGAAACCTGCGACCTCATCAGGCACCTCATCAGCCGGACATGCCCGCCACACGATCTTCTGCTCATGGAACGGCCTCAGATCGGAGCGCGGATCCGGCGCCGCACGGCCCGCCACGGCCGAGCCGCCACCAGAGCACCCGGCGGCCACAGCCCCGGCCAGGACGGCACTGGCCGCACGCAGGATCCCGCGCATCGAAAAGGCCCGCCTTCCCGTTAGCACTACGTCAGAGCCCTGTCGTGGATCGCGGCCCCCGTGCCGCAACACGGCACGCTCGTTCACCGTTCCTTTGGATGCTAAAAGGCACAAAACCGGCTCGCACTTCTGATGGTCCATTCGCCCCGAGCAGCCGAGCCGGAGCGGGTATGGCTGACTGCGGGCCACCGGCGACCTGAGACGGGCGGGCCAACCGCCACCGGCCTGACGAATGGGCGGCAGCAGCCGGCGCGGACGCGGCCTCAGCCCCACCGTTGCGCTCCGGTTCCCTACCTCGGAGAGGCCGGGAGGCGGGCCGGTTCGGTGGCCTGTTCCGCCGACTGACCTCTGGAGCCTGCCGCAGTCCCCCGGGGCCAAGCCCCTTCCCGACAGTTCCGGGCCTCGGCGTCCCGCTGGATGCCCTCTATGGCCTCGTGACATGGCTCCAGGATTCCGCCGCGGGCGCGGCTCTCGCGTCGGCCGATGATTTTGTGCTGGTCGGCCCCCGCGGGTCGCCGGCGCTGGCTGTCCACCGAGCCGATGCGTGTTTGCATCCATTTGTCGCGGCCCTGTGTCTGCTGGGCATCGTCCGTCCCTGTTTACGATCAAGGTGCTTTCAAGGACGTGGAAGCGGCCTGCCGGGGCGGGTTGACGCATCGGAGATCGCTGAGAGGCCCAGGTCTCCCCCGGGCGGTGCGGACCGGACACAGAGTAAGGAGTGCAAGCATGGACAAGCGGCAGGAGCCGGGGCGGCGGACGGTGTTGGCAGCCGCGGCCCTGGGCACCGGAGCGGTGGTACTGGCCGGAGCGGGACCGGCGAACGCGGTAGGTCTAAAACCGTCGGACCGGGCTGCCCGGCCGGCGGCCGTCAGGGGGCCCGAGCGGCTGCCTGTACCGTTCGTCGTCGGCCACCGAGGTGCCAGCGGCTACCGCCCGGAGCACACCTTCGGCGCCTACCAACTCGCCCTCGACATGGGCGCGGACGTCATCGAAGCCGGTGACCTCGTCCCCACCAGGGACGGGCACCTGGTCTGTCGGCACGAGCCCGACATCTCCACCACCACTGACGTCGCCGACCATCAGCAGTTTGCCGGCCGCAAGACCACCAAGACCGTGGACGGCGAGAAAATCACCGGCTGGTTCACCGAGGACTTCACGCTCGCCGAGCTCAAGTCCCTGCGCGCCAAGGAGCGCATCCCCCACATCCGCCAGCACAACACCTTGTACAACGGCTACTGGGAGGTACCCACCTTCGAAGAGGTCCTTGAGTGGGCGGAGCGTGAGGGACGCCGCCGCGAGCGTCCCTTGTGGATCTGCCCCGAGATCAAGCACCCCACCTACTTCCGCAAACTGGACCTGGGCATCGAGGAGCCGCTCGCCAAGCTGCTGCGCCGCTACGGCCGGCACACCGCGCACGCTCCGAACCTCGTGCAGTCTTTCGAGCCCAGCAGTCTCGAGCGGCTCAACGAGCTGGGTGTGCAGTGCTCCAAGGTCCTCCTGCTCGACGAGCCGTCCGTCAGGCCCGCGGACTTCGTCGAGTCCGGCGACCCGCGTACCACGGCCGACCTCCTCAGGCCCGAGGGGCTCAAGTGGATCGCCGACTTCGCCCAGGGCATCGGCCCCTCGCTGACGCAGATCATCACGCAGGACGCCCAGGGCAGACTCGGCAAACCCACCACGCTCGTCCGCGACGCACACGCCGCGGGACTGTTCCTCACCCCGTATACCTTGCGGAACGAGAACAGCTTCTTGCCGCTGGACTTCCGAGTCGGCAACAACCCCGGCGACTACGGCAGGTCGCTCGCCTACTGCAAGGAGCTCTTCGCGACCGGCATCGACGGCCTGTTCTCCGACGACCCGGATACCGCGCTGCTGGCCGCCGAGGAATTCCGGCGGCACTGACCCGCACGAGTGCTCGGGCGGATGGAATCCGGACGCTGGTCGGGAGCGGGCCGAATGATTCCCTGTCACCATCCCGTGGAAGCCGTAGCAGTTGCCATGTGTGGAGCTGCGCATTCGGCTCATCCTGACGTGCTGTCCGACTGTCCGAGGTGTGTTCTGAAGCCGCACCCGAGATGTCGTCCATGTCATTACCCCCGGTGCCCGGTGCCCGTCAGCGCCTGGTCGGGCCGGCGGTTCCCCACGTCGTTCCATCCAAGGAGTCGTGATTTCCATGCGTCCCGCACCCCGTTTGGCCGCCGTCTGTACCGGCGCCGCCCTCGTTTTCACCAGCCTGGCCCTTATCGCACCGGCCGCACACGCAAACGCCAGCCACTGCATCTCCTACCTCGCCACGGCCGCCCCCGGCACGGACACGAATGTGGTCAATTACGCCTGCTTCGCCGGCGCCAGTGGCGACACGGAGAATTGCGTCGAACCTCTGATCGATGAAGGCGTCCCGACGATCGTCGCGCTGGAGGCATGCGTACGAGCCGCTCGGCCCTGACATCGACGTGGCTGAGCAGTTGAGCGGGGCCGCCGGTGTGCGGCGGCCCCACCCCGCGCCCCCAGCCATCGTGGCTGCCCTTGGCCGCCGCGGTGGCCTGGCCTTCCAGGGTCTTGGTGCACGGGTCGAACGTATGAACGCGCACACCATGCACGGCAGCGCCAGATGACTGCATGGCCCGAGAGGGAGCACCTATCGCCGCTGTAGTCGGTGCAGAGAAGGACCAAGATTCACCGCGGGACACCATCGAGGCGGTCATCGGCGCCGTCACCGGCACGATGCCCGCCCCGGGCTGCTGCCGGTGATCGGTGAGGCCGTGTGCGGCATAGTGCGCGGCACCGCGGACTACCCGCCCGAAGACCTGCGCCCATTTACGCCCGATCGGCACATCAGCGGGAAACCTCCGTCCGTTCCGCCGGGCTGGACCCACGCTAAACATCGGGCCAGGACAGACCTGACAACGTTGCGCGGCCCAGGTCGAGCGCGACACCCGCGGACCGGCGTTGCGTCGGCGATGACGAAGGCGCATTCGGATTCCGCCCCGTCGACGTCGATTCCAATGCGGTCCATACCGCGGACCGGGCACCGTCCGCGGCAACGAGGTGCCTACCGGTCCGTTAAGGAGGCCGTTCCCCCGCGAGGCCCGCGCGGTCAACGGCGGCTGAGACGATCTCCATCAGGTTTTCCGTGCGGCCCGCGGCTGACGTCCTAGTCCGGCCTTGGGGCACAGAGGCGCGGGATGGCTGACCGTCGGCGCCAGCGGCGTCCCGCACTGACCAGTCTCACCCGCGCCTTTCCACTGGCTGATCCGCCATACGGCCAGGGGAAGGAGCCGGGGTACACGAGTGCGGTAGGTGTCGTATTCCTGGCCCAACACTTCGCGCAGCAGTTGTTCCTCGGCGTGGATCTTGACCCTCAGCGTGACCGTCGCCAAAACAAACAGGGCCAGTGCCCAGCTGTGCTGGGAGATCACCGCGGTGCACAGGATCATGGCGAGCACTCCGGTGTAGATCGGGTGCCGCGTCACGGCGTAGGGCCCCTCGGTGCGCAGGACATGGTCGCTGCGTGTCGCGGGCATGGGGGTCCACATCGTGCCCAAGCTGATCCGCGACCAGACGGCGAACGCGGCGCAGAGCGGAAGGGCGCAGGCCGCTGCCGTGGCGAGCCACTCGTGCCCGGGCGGCAGTGCGGGCCACCGCTCGAACGGGTAGAGGGCGTTGACCGCCGCCCACGTGAGCGCGATCGCGACGAGGGGCCGCTTCCCGAGGGCCGGCCGTGAACGGGTCTGCTTGCGTGGTGCCCGCCGGGCGGCGTGCACCGCGCCGGCGATCCAGAACAGGGTGAACAGGCCCCAGCACGTCGCCGCGATCGACCAACGCCACGCTTCAGTCATGTCCGCTCCTTAACCGTAGAGGTGGTGACGGCGGACCTCAGGGACCCGGGGGAGCCTGGCCGCCGGGGGGTCCTGTGCCGGAGGGGGTCGCGTCCACAGATGCCGGGTCCAGACCGGCCGGCCGCGGGCGGGGCCGGGGGTGATTTCGCCTACGCAGTGCAGCCGGATCTTGGGCACCTGGGCCTGGCGGCCTGCTCCCGCACCGGTTGTCCGGCCGTCAGCGGCGCCTCTTGCCCCTGACGGCCCACCACGTCACCGATCACAAAGTGCCGGCAGCCCGAACTCTGCCGGATCGTTCAGTACAGCTGGGCAAGTGACAACCTGGTCCAGCGGAACCGGTGCACTCCCGCGCGCTACAGGAGGCCGAGTGCGGCGGCGCCGCCGATGGCGAGGACACTGCCGAGGCCCAGGGAGAGGGCGAGGGTATCAAACAGCCACATTTCGAACTCCTTCGAGAAGACGGATACGTACACGCGGGTAACTACCCAGTGTGATAGGTCCAATGTCGAGCGTAGTCAAAGGTTCAGGTGTAATGCCCTTGCGACATTGAGCCTTTTCGGGGGTCTGGAGGATCTTCCGTTCCGCCCGGGGCAGCCCCAATCGAATGACGTTGATCGCCAAGGCCGTCCTCACCTGGAGCGGCAACGCTGAAAAAGCGCAGTGAGGCTGCCTGACACGGGCGAGCCAGGAAGTTGCCCCACACGGTCTGGCATATCGGCCTGGATCGTATGGCGTTCGGTTTTGTCTACCGGCCCGAGTGGGGATTCAGGCATGTGACGGCAAAGCGGCTGTGTCGTTTGTAGGGCATGATCACACGTAGGACGGTCGCGACTCTGTCCCTCGCCACGGCAACCCTCGGCGGCGCACTCGCGACGGCGGCCCCGGCGTCCGCAGGCGGCATCGGCGACTTCCTGTCACCAGCGTTCGGTGTCTCATGCGCCAACCTCAACAACAGAGCCCACGCGAACGGGGCCACCATGCACGGCACCGGCGCCGCCGACGGCAACCTCGCCAGCCTGCCCGTCGGTAACGCACTCAATCAGTGCGGTGGAGCCGACCTACTGCCGCAGAAGCCCAAGCTGCCCGTGCTGTCGGATATTGCGGGCATGGCCTCCGAGCTCTCTCTTTGAGCCTTTTCAGTCTGGTCACTGATCGGGTGACGGCGAGGAAGTACGCAACGCACCAGGCACCCGTGCCGTTGAGGGAGCTCTTCGAAGTCTCAACTCAGCAGCGCAGATGCCTCATTGATTCCCCTATCCTGCCGCACTCGACCTGCCGCACACCGTGCTCGAGTGGGTCACGATGCTCATCGTCCCCCGCGAGGGTGGGGCCCGCCGCTGCAAGCTCGCGCCGCACCAGCGTGCCCTGATCGGTCTGGTGTACCCGCGCCGCCATGACACGCTCGCGCAGCTGGCGGCCGGTCGTGTGCCTCACCAGCGGGACCCAGGCCGTGCCTGACTCCCTTGGCGGCGCCCTCCTGTGCTCGTCACTCAGGCAGCTGCTGCAGCCGGCCCTCGGGCTCGCCGTCAACGTTGATGAAGGTGTAGAAGTCCTTGATCTCCAAGTCAGCTGTCTTGGGGAGGCCCGCCTTCGGCGACCACTGAAGGGCCGCGCGGGGCCGGGTTCCCCTGCGGAGGGTGGGCGTCTGTCCTAGTGAGTGACACCGTGGTGTGCCTTTCACGGGTCGTGATTTTCGCATCATGAGCGGGCTATCGACCCGGATGCCGGTGTCGACATCCCCGAGCCGCACCTGGCCTACCTCCCGGCAGCGCTGGCACACGAGGCACGGTGCGGTCTCGACGCACGTACCGCGCCAGCACGCGCGGACCTTCCCTGGAACGGCCCCTCACTCCACCACGCACTGGCTGACCTGGCCACCACGGCCGCCCGCCCATCCCCCCTCACGCGCGGCCCTCGAGGGATCTGCGCGCAATGACCGGCCGACAGCAGGGGCTGGTCTGATGCTCACCGCAGCCGCCCCTTGTCCCGCCCGACGCGTGCGGGTGCGGGTGCGCGGCGGAGTTCGGCATCAGCCGCGCGCAGGCGTATTGGCTCCTGGACGTCGCCCGCGCCCTGGACGCGATCCACGGCGCAGTCACAGCCGGCCTCGAGGCGTCTCACACGCGAGACACCGATCCGGCTGGCTGCCGCAGCCGCGCTCGACTACGGCCTGTCCCAGCGGGCCCTGCGCGCCGTCTCCGGCCGTAGCGGCGATGCGGCCGGAGCTTGAAATCACCACCCGGCTGGCCGCACTCGCCCACAGCGGCCTGAACGCTTCTTCTTTGTCCATGGAGGGAGGGCAGAAGGTTGGGGATTGCGCCGACGAGCGAGTTTGCCAGCCCAGCAGCAATGCGATGTGCACAGCGAAGGCGCCGGGCGGGAGGATTGGCGCCTTCGCGGTGCCGGTCAGGCCCAGTCGATGCCGAGCTGCGCGAGGGCGGCAAGTTGCTCCTGGGTGAGTTTGTTGCGTCGAGTTTTGGTGTTGGAGACCCACACGCCCAGCTTCACGGTCATCGGCTCTCCTTCGCCGTCGACGGTGATCTGTTCGCTGTGGGTGCGGGGCACCGGCCGGTGGGCGCCTTCCCGTTCCACCCACTGCGTGAGGGCTGCCAGGCCCCGTTGGAACGCCTGCTGTGCCTTGCTCGGCCCCTTCGCCGCACGGCTGGCCGCGGGGACCGGAGGCGGCGCTTGGGCAGGCTCCACGCCTAGTGCGGTCAGCCGCTTCTGCTGTTCGGGCAGCAGCCGCGTCCAGGTGGCCGGCTGCTTCTGCTGCTGGAGCCAGCGTCCGATGTCGTCGCCGTCCATGAGCACGCCGGGGGCGATGTCGGGCAGCTGGCCGTCGGCGTCGGCCAGGTCGGCCAGGACGCGGTGGTGGCGCTGCCAGTCCAGGGGCCAGGGGCAGTTCCAGTCCTTGTCGATCGCGGTCAGCTGTGCGGCGCGTTCCGCGGCCCGGTTTGGATCCTTGCCCAGGCCGTTCTTGGCGCCTTTGCGGCGGAGGTTGGCCATGTGCTGTCCGATGGGCACCATCTCGTCGTTGCGATGTGCCGGTTTGGTGTCAGTGGGGGATTGGCAGTGACGGTCCGTCAGTCAGGTGCGTTCGTGCTGGTCGTATGACTAGGGGGCACATCTGCTACTGACATGGAAGCGGTGCTTGGGGTGGTTGCCGCTGTCATGGGGCGGTACACCAACACAATCTCTACTGCCACGAAAACGGTGCTTCTTATCCAAGGTGGATGTGGTGGCCAGGAGGGTTGGGGCCTGTGAAGGTCTTCCCGGTCTTGGGGTGTGTAGTGGTGGGGGAGCGGAGTGCGCTGCCGGAAGCCGCGCGGGTACAGATGCGCGGCGCGGCGGTGGGCCGGCTGCTGGATTTGCGGGCAGCGGGTCGGCTAACGGCAGGCCATGTGCGAGTGGCCGCAGGGGCGCTGGGGGTGTCGGAGCGGACGGTGTGGCGCTGGCTCGCTGCGCCCGATCCCAGGCCCGGGGTGGTTCCGGGTGCTCGGCTGGTGCGGGTGGACCGGTTCGTCGTGACGGACGAGGTACGTGCGTTGCTGGCCTTGTGGGGTGGGAACGTCGCTGCGGTACAGCGGGAGCTGGCCGAGCGTGCTGCCCTGCAGTCGCCTCCGGGGGTTGCGCCGTCGTTGACGACGTTGCGTCGTGCGATCCGGCGGGATCTGAGTGCGGGGGAGCGGGCGGGGCTTGCTGGTGGTGAGCGTGAGGCCCGGAAGCATGATGTGTTTCTGGCCCGGCCTCGGGGCTGGCGGAATCAGGTGTGGGAGGCCGATCACGTCCAGGCCCCGGTCCTGGTCGATGTTGAGGGTGTGGCCCGGCGGCCTTGGGTGACGTGGTTCGTGGACTGCGCGACGAACACGGTCATGGGGGTCGCGGTCACGCCCGGGTATCCGTCGCGGGAGTCGGTGCTGGCCGCGCTCCGCGCGGCGGTACTGCGCGAGGACCCGTTTGGGCCGCAGGGCGGACTCCCCGAGAAGGTCCGGGTGGACCGGGGCAAGGACTTCTTGTCGAAGACGGTCGCGGCGGCGTTCGGTGCGCTGGTGGTCGAGGTGGAGGACCTTCCCGCCTACACCCCGCACCTCAAGGGCACAGTCGAGGGCCTGAACCGGGCGGTGGAGGTGATGTTCCTCGTCTCGTTGCCCGGCTACGTACGCCAGCCGCGCCCGGGCCGGCGCCGGGCGCGTCCGAAGGACGAGCTGCTGCTCGGGTTCGAGGACTTCACCGCTCGTCTGCTGGGCTGGGTGGAGTGGTGGAACACCGTGCACCAGCCGGGCCCGCTGGGCGGGAAGACCCCGCTTCAGGCCTGGGAGGCGGATCCGACTCCGGTGCGGGAGGTCAGCCCGGAGGAGTTGTGGACGTTCACGCTGGAGGACGACGGACGAATCAGGGTGATCTCCACCCGCGGTGTCCGGTTCCGTCGGCGGGACTATGTGGGGCCGTGGATAACGGGCTTGGCCGGTACGGGAGTGCGGGTGCGGTTCATGCCGCACCATGATCACCGGATCGAGGTCTTCGACGCCACGACCGGCCGCTACCTGGGCCCCGCGACCGTCGCGGATGAGGCAAGCCCGGAACAGATCACCGCGGTCCGCACCGCGCGTGCCGCGCGCAGCCGGCGTCTGCGCAAGGACCTCGCCGCGGCGCAGCACGAGCGCTACGCCGCGGTGACGCGGCCGGGGAAGCCAGAGCGGCTGGACGCTGTGTCCTCGATGGAGGCTGCTGCCGAGTTGGCGGTTGCCGACCGGGCGGATCTGTCGAGGCTGGCCCTGCCGGACCTGATCCCGCCGGCTGCGGCGCCTCCCACTTGGCGCACCCCGCCCTCGCTCGCCGCCCGCACCCGCCCAGACCCCGTGCCCCCGGCATCCGACGCGGGCGACGCAGAGGCGGGGGCTGAGCGGTGACCACACCCACCTACCAGTACGTAGACTTGCCCGACGCCTCCATCGTGACCACGAGGGCCCTGCTCACTGCGCGGGAGAACATCGCGGACACGGTCGCCGCGCGGGCGATGATGTGCATCCACGGCAACGCCGGCTTCGGCAAGACCCTCGCGGTCAACACCTGCCTGCACGAGCTGGAAGACACCTGCGGCGAGGAAGTTTGCCGGGTCACCTTCCGGGCCCGCCCGACCGCCCGCGCGGTCCGCTACGAGCTGTTCGAGACGCTCCGCCTGCCCGGGGAGCCGCCGCGCCATCCCAGCGAGTTCGACCGCCTGTTGAAGACCTCCCTGTCCGAGCGGCCCCGCACCTTCCTCGTCGACGAGGCCCAGTGGCTCAACGGCGAGGCGTTCGAGTACTTCCGCTACCTCTGGGACGAGCCCGCCACCCAGATCGCGATCGTCTTTGTCGGCGGCGCCGGCGCCCACAGCGTCCTGTGCCGCGAGCCGATGCTGTCCTCCCGCATCTTCGTCTGGCAGCAGTTCACCCGCCTCACCCCCGACGAGGTCCTCGATGGCTTTGTTCATGTTCAGCAGCAGCGTTTGTCTGCCGGTTTGGGCGTCAGTTGGTGATCACTGAGCCTCGGAATGTTCACGAGAGATAGCGTCAGCGCATGGACCAGCGTGGCGGCCTGGACCGCTGGCCCGGGTGTCAGGGGGACATGTTGGCGCCCCGGAGAGATGTTCGCCGCCTGCCGTCTAACCTCTCCTCTTGGGGAGGGTGGGATCATGGAAAAGTCGATCTTGGTTGAGTCCATCAGGTACTCCGCTGTGTGCCAGGGGTGCGGTGCCGAGGCGGAGTGGTGCGGCGTTCAGGCGCTGGTGGGCGAGGTGCTGAGGTGGGATGTTGAGTCGACGTGTCCGGCCTGCGGGTTTGCCCTGGCTGTGTGTGGCGGTGACCTGTCGGAGGAACTGCGTGGCCGACTGCTCTCCGAGCACGGGCGGGCAAGGTTGCGGGTGGTCCCGCCGACGAGGAACGCCGCCATCATGCGGGTGCTGCGGGCGGAACTCGGCATCGGCCTGGACGGCGTCCGGGCCGTGCTGGAGCAGGTCTTGACCGGGCAGTACTCAGGGACCCTGCCCGAGATGGAGCTCCTGGCGCGGAAGCTGCGGGCATCAGGCATCGAAGCGGCCGCTTCACGGACGGCGGATTGAGTGAGCCTGCCGGGCGGAACGACTGGGTTCGGCGAGGACGGCCCGCCGCCCGGAGGGCGGCGGGCCGTCGAGTTAGGTAGCGGCAGGGATCAGCCGGCCTTGGCCGACTCCTCGGCGCGAGCTCGGGTGCTGGCGAGGCGGTAGGAATCGGTGCCGGTCTCGATGATGGTGCCGTTGAAGGTGAGTCGGTCGACGATGGCCGCGCAGAGGCGGGGGTCGGTGAACGTCTTGGTCCAGCCTCCGAATGACTCGTTGGAGGCGATGGCCACGCTGTTCTTCTCTTCGCGTTCGGTCAGGACCGGGAACAGGAGTTCGGCGCCGCGGCGGTCGAGTTCCATGTAGCCGAGTTCGTCGATGCAGAGCAGGTCGACGCGGCCGTAGCGGGCGATCGTCTTGGAGAGCTGCTTCTCGTCGGCGGCCTCGACGAGCTCGTTGACCAGCTTCGTCGCCAGCACGTACTTGACCCGGTAGCCGGCCATCGCCGCCTCGGTTCCCAGAGCGATCAGCATGTGCGACTTGCCGGTCCCTGAGTCTCCGATCAGGCAGAGCGGCTGACTCTTCTTGATCCATTCACAGCTGGCGAGCGTGTGGATGGTGGCCGCGTCGATGCTCGGGTTCGCGTCGAAATCGAAGGTCCGCAACGACTTGTCCCGGGGGAACCCGGCCGCCTTGATCCGCCGTTCCGAACGGCGCCGGGACCGGTCGTCGCACTCGGCCATCAGCAGCTCGGCGAGGAAGCCGCGGTAGGTCATCTGGTCCTTCAACGCCCGGTCGGCGATGTCGGAGAACTCATTTCTGATCGAGGGAAGCCGCAGCAGGCGGCAGGCGGTGTCGATGGCCGTGGTGGCGGCCTGCTCGGTCAGTCCTCGCTGGCGGGGCAGGGTCACTGTGCTTCTCCCTCGCGGTGTTCACCGCCGCTGGCGCGACGGCGTCGGAGCAGTTGGTCGTAGTGGGTCACCGAGGGCAGCGGCCTGGTGTCCGGGGGAAGATGCGCGAGCCGCCATTCGTGCAAAACGTCACGGTCGCCCCCGCGGCACCGGCCGGCGAAGGATTCCCGGCGGGTTCGTCTTCGGCCTGGGCGATCTTGCGGGCTTCGAGGGCGACCGCGTCCGCGGTCAGTGCCCCGGCCCGCAGAGCCATCGCGAGGCCGGCGACGAGGTGCTCGTGCGAGACGTGCCTGGCCAGCAGCAGCACCTCGATCAGGGACCTGGTGCCGGCGGTGTCGCCGTGGGCCTTGACCGCCGCGGCCCACCAGGCGTCGTGGACCGGGGTGAACTTGCCCGCAGAGCGGGCCTGTTCGAGTGCGGTGGCGCCGGGGAAGGCACCAGGCTTGCGGATCAGGGCCTCCAGGTAGTGGTCCAGATCCAGGCGGCAGCCGCCTTTCGCGATCAGGCGCTCGTGCCGAGCCACTTCCACGTTCCGGTCGTAAACGACCAGGTGAGAGGCGTGCAGCACGACCCGGACCCGCTTGCCGATCAGCCGGACCGGCACCGAGTAGCGGTTCGTGCGGACCGCGATCTGGCTGTAGCGGTCGACCCGCGGAGTGAAGAGCCGACCTGTCTCGAACGGTTCCTCGGGCAGCGGCATCAGCAGTGGCCGCTCGACCTCGAAGTACTCGTCGATCGTCCTCGGCCGCGAACCGATCCGGCGCCGTCCGTCACGCAGGTCCCACTGGTCGACGAGTTCGTTCAGCTCGGCCAGCGAGTCAACCTCGGGCCCCGGGGTGAAGTGGTTGCGGCGGAAGTAGCCGATCTGCCCCCTCCACTCCGCCCTTCTCGTGGGCGCCCTCGATACCGGGCCGGCAGTAGAAGCTCTCGATCCCGAAGTGCGACCTGAACGCGATCCACCGGTCGGCCTCCACCCTGGCCCGGCTCAGCCCCAGCACCCGGGCGACGGCGGCCTTCAGATTGTCGTAACGGACCTTGCTCCGTGGGACCCCGCCCAGCGTCCGCAGCGCGTGGACGTGCCCTTCGAAGAAGGCTTCCTGGCCGCAGGAGGCGAAGACGCGATGGACGGCCTTGCCCGAGTAGGACAGGCGGAACGAGAACAAATAGCAGGTCACAACCTCGCCGGCGAGCCGGATCGTGACGTCGCCAAAGTCGACCTCGGCCTCCATGCCGGGCTGGTGGGCCTGCGGCACGAATGCCTCGACCGGCGCCTTCCCCGACTCGACGAGGATCTGCGGCTTCCGGTCGGAGACGTAGCGCCGGACCATCTGGTAGGAGACGTCCGCGGCGTGTTCCTCGACCAGGCGGTGGAAGATCCGCGTGATCGTGTGCCGCTGCTTGCGCGGCGCGTCCAGATCCGTCCGCAGCATCTCATCGACGAGGGGCTTGTACGGATCCAGCGCGGTCGGCCGCGGCGGCAGCTGCTTCCTCGGCTCGGGCCAGACCGAGTCCACGGCCTTGCGGACCGTCCTCCATGACACGTTGTACTTGCGCTCGATCTCCCGGATCTTCATACCGCCGCGGTGGTCGCGACGGATCGCCGCGTACAGCTCGACCTTCGACATCTGCGGCATGACCAGGCCCTTTCACCAGGAGCATCCCGATGCTCCCGTGGCAAGAACCATGGCGACTTCAAAACTCGTGAACATCACCCGACGGTGGATCTGGGCGCCTCCCAAACCCGTGAACAACGGGCTTCGCAACCCGTGAATAAAGCCACCTCGACGTCGTCCCGCTCTTCCACCCCGTCTGGGAAGACGCAGACCCCGCCGACATCACCTTCGCCGACGAACAGGCCGCCCACGGCAACTTCCGCGCCTGGGCCCAGCTCACCGCCCACATGCGCACCGCCCTGGAACGCACCGGCCGCCCGCGCCCGGACCGCGACCTGCTCCGCTGGGCCTTCAGCCGCCTCGCATGAGCCCACCCGCCACGCCCCGCCTGGCCGTCGTCCTCGACACCGGGGACGACGCCGCCTTCACGCACGCTGCCCTGGCCGCCCACGCCCCCCACGCGGGCCGCATCACCCTGCATCCCGCGCCGGGCACGACCAGCGACACCGCCCTGGCCAGCGACCTGCTCTTCGCGCTGGGCAAGCCCGCCCACCTCCCGGGCCGCTTCCCGCACGGCCGCCCGCCGCTGTGGGAGGCAGCCTCGGCATGGACAGCGGCCCTGGCTCTCGCCCGCCTGACCGTCCTACGCGCCCACCTGCTCGACGAGCGCCGTCTTGAGCGCCTCATCGGCCTCCAGCGGCAGACCTGCATCCACCTCACCCTCGTCGTCCACCGCCCCCGCCTGACCGCAGCCCTCACCCGAGCTCTGGCTGCAACCCGGTACACGACCGTCTCCACGCTCACCGAAGCCCGCACCCTCTACCTGGGCGAAGACGCCACACGCAGCACGGCCCCGCCGTCACCCTCATCGTCGGCCGCCCGGCGCTGGATCACCCTCTCCGCCTTGGACCGCCTCGTCTCCTACGACAGCCCCCGCCCCTGCACCGACGTCTGCGCTCCGCAGCCGATCGTCTACCACCAGCGCCCGGCCCCCATCCCGCCGACCGACGCCCAGGCCGGCCAGCTGGCCCACCACCTACACGCCGCGACAGCCCACCCACCCCGCGCCGCGGCCCTCGCGGCGACCGTCGCAACCAGGGCCTCGTTCCAGCAGCTCACCACCGCTCGCGCAGACGGCTTCCACCTCACCGACCACACCCTGACCCTGCACGACCGCACCCGCTACACAGACGGCTGTGCGATCTACCCCTTACCGGGCTGGGCAGTGGTCTTCCTCCACGCCGCCGCCCACTTCGCCCACCTCACCGGCACAACCCACCTGCTGGCCGCTCCCGCCGACCGCCCCGCCCTGCTGCGCCTTGCCGAGGACATCAAGGTGCGCCCTCCCCAGCCTCCGGGCCGGATAGAGGCACGGCCCGGCCCGGTGATCTGGGACTGGGGCGAGAAGCGCGAGGCGCTCCGCTGCGAGCGCCTCCTACCCGCCCGTGCCGAGGCTTGGTAGTTGTCACCGTCGGCACCACGTAGCCTGCGGAGGGAGCAGGTCGAAGCAGTCGGGCTGTCACTGGAGAGGCGCTGCAGTTGTCACACGAGGCCGATGAGTGGGTCGTTCGAGTACCTGTGCGCAGCATTCCTCGCGGGGAGCTCATTGCCATGCTTGGCGAACAGACTCCGGCCTGCGGACCTGCCCGTGACGCCTTGGTTGCCGGGGGTGCCTTCCGGGTCGGGGACGGTCTGGTCCCCGCCAGCCGGCACGCGGGTGTGTTCGCAATCCGTATCCGCACAGCTGCTCGGCGTGGGCACACAGTCGGGGGCCTTGCCGCGTCGGTTGACATCCTCCGGCAGGCCGGGGAAGAGCGTGTGCGTACCGGTTTCATCGACTCCGTGGACCGATCGTCCGTGTTCACGATCTTCCTGAACTCTTCGGCGACAGAAGTGCTGGCCTGCGCAGGTGGACTCCGGCCCCACCCCCTGCCGCCGCCGGCAGACGCCCCCGAGTGACCAGGCCTGCCTTGGTGTCAACTCTCATGCTTCGGCTGACCGCCTTGCTGCCCGAAGGCGGCAGCAGAGCCGCTAGGCGAGGCCGAACTCGATGAAGTCGATCTCTGTGAACTCCGTCTTCAATGCGTGCGCGCGCTGTCCCGCCTGCCGGAAGTAGACGTGTCCCAGCGCCCGGGCCAGGATCGCGGTGTGCTGCCCGTCGGGGGCCCCTGCTTCCCAGGCGGAGAACAGCTCTCGGGCCACCTCGCCCGGCACGATCGAGGTCAGCAGCCGGTGCCTCGGATCGTCGGAACTCTTGGCGCCGGCTGAGAATCCGAACCGGGCCCGGGTGTGCACCACCAGCCCCCGCTGCTCAGCGACAGCCCGGCGCCTGGCCCGCACCAGCGGCTGCCATCTCGCCCGCACCCGCGCCTCGATCAGCGCCAGATGACGGACACTCGGCCGGGCGCGCGCCGACGCCTTTCGAGCCGTCCACCGTTGAACTGTCCGTAGTGACACGCCCAGCTCCTGCGCCACGATCTGCTTGGAGCCCTTCGCCCACCTGAGCAAAGCACGCAGCTGTTGCTCGGTGGTACCCGGCACTGGTTGCGTGAACAGCACCTGCTCCAGCCCCGCCCCGATCACTGTGCTCCTCCGCCTGCCGACCCGTTGTTGTACCGGGTTTTTCACGTGACAAGGCACAGGGCGACTGGAACACGGATCTTCCGGCGAGCAACGGCAAGATGCGGTAGAGGCCTGTGAGCGGAGCGGTTGCCTGGAGCGGGTGGGCTTGATGGGTGTGGGTCAGCGTGAGTGCAGCCAGGTGCTGGCGTAGAGGACGAGTGCGCCGCCTGCTGCTGTGGCGGCACCTCGGAGGAGGTGTACGCCGGCCTCGTTGCGGACTCGCCGGGCCAAGTGGGCCCAGCGCCCCGTGTTCAATGGCGGTTCCGGTGCGGGGGGTTTCTCACTGCGGGCGATGACCGTACGCTCAGTTTGGGACATGAGGTTCTCCTTTGTCGGGGACTGTCCTCTGCTGACGGCTCCCTGCGCTACCAGGGGGCCGTCGCCCGTTTTCGGGGACAGCCACGCCGTCGTCCACTTTCTGAGACGAAGAGGCGTCTCAGGGGTGGACGCCACAACGAAAGCACCTCGAAACACGCTCTGACCAGCGGAAACGGCAGGTTGTTCAATCAGGTCTGTCGAAGCTGCGGAGACATCACCATGAGGCACACCTGGTGGTGGATGTATCGGTGTGTGTCTGGGCATGCGCATGACGGTCATTCAGGGTTCATGTGTGTCATTGGTCGAATCGTGCAGAACCACGCCTGTGTGTGGGGTGGTGTGTTTATCCGTGGCGTCAATGTGTGTGAGTTCAGGTAATCGGGAGACATGGCAAGTGCTCCCCTGGCAGGGTGTGTCGAGGGCTCAGTTGCTGCGTATGCCGGGCACAGATGTGCTCCCACCAGGCCCTCGCCGGAACCTGGTCCTCGAACTGCGCGTACACCTGAGGGAAGCCAACCGCCCTACCCTCGTCGCCATCACCGCAGCCATCGCTGGGCTAGACGGCGTCAAGCCCGTGAGCCGGGAGACGGTACGCCGGCTGTTCGTTGGGAAGACGCTCGCAAATTGGCCCACCCTGGACTCCCTCCTGCGTGCCCTGTGTCAGCTGGGGAACCAGGATCCGGACCGACCGCGCTGGTCCGAGAGCGAAGACAGGTGGACTGCTATTCCAACCTGCCGAGAGCATCTTCGCCTTGTCTGGGACCGTGCGGTCGAAGAGGACGCGACCGAGGAATTTCCAGAATCGCCGCCCTCGCAGCCCCCTCCTGCTCCGCGTGCCGCTCCAATCCCCTCACCGTCCCAAGACGATCCGTGGGCAAGCAGTCAGCCCTCCGGTGGTGGCTGGGGAGCTTCGAAACCTTCAACACCTACGCCCGGTGGCTACAGTGACGAGCCTCCGTTCTGACCTGCGGAGTTCCTAGGTCTGGGGCCGGTTGTGCAGTTGGGTTGAGTGCTGTGCCGCAGTTGCAGCGATCCTCGACACGTCGACACGCTAGGGCGCCTTCCGTCTGCGCGACAAGAGGTCTGTTCCAGTCAGAATCCGGATTCTACTTTGAAGCACACTCACTCTCGAGTGGCGGGATCAGTTCCGGAATCGCTGGACGTCCCGCCGCGTCGATGTCATGATCAAGTCTTATGACTGCATTCCGAAAGGCTCATGCCGCGTAATCGGCCGAGAGTGCTGCGCGGGCAGCGGGTGCCGCGACAGGTGTACGCGGATACCGGTTCATGGGGGCGTTGGATTGCCCAAGCGTTGGCGTCCGTCCCGGCGGATCGTCTCCGCGATCCGCCGGGAGGAATACCGGCGCCCGTTCGGCGATGGATGGTGGCCGGGGGCGGCTTTGGAGGCCATCGATGCCTATCGGGCCTTCCTCGCGCGCCCGGGTAAGTACCTGTACCTTCTCTTGTCGATTAGCGGTAGTCGGGACCAGGAGCTCCGGGAGAACGTTGCGGTGGCCCGGGACCTCCTCGAAGTGGTCGTGCAGAGGCTCCCCACGCGTGCCCGCCGCGACCTGGAAGCGCTGCTGGCAGAAATGGATGACGAACTGCGGCGCAGGACCCTCCCCGACCCGCTCGCTTACCGCCAGCCGTACCGCAGGGGAGGCTGGTGGCACTGGCGTCTCTATCACGAGACCAACCACCTCTGACACCCGTCGATCCCCGGCGGCTCCCTGGTTGTTGCTGCCGGCGCCCGCGCAGCGGGCTAGTCCTGAAGGCGAAGCCGGAAGGACCGGGCGGAGGAGCGAAGCGGACGCACCCAACGGGCCGAAGGCCCGAACCCCGTGAAACGGGGTCACACAGGCTCGCGAAGCGAGCCGTTCGAGACCGAGCGAAGCGAGGCCCCGAACCCGTCCGCAGCGAAGCGGAGGACCCCGGCCCGAAGGGCCGGCTCTGGCCCGGCGAAGCCGGGCCAGCCGAGCGCAGCGAGGCGGTTCATTGC
>NZ_JBFBAV010000038.1:0-73202 GCF_040689505.1 Streptomyces sp. NPDC051211 | reverse complement strand
GCCCGGTCGACCGGAGCAAGACCCCCGCGGCCGACACCGCCCGCGCCAATCCCCGCGCCTCAAACGCCGGCGGGGCTGGAATCGGCGGGGCTGGGACCGGCGGGGCTGGGATCGGCGGGGCTGGGATCGGCGTAGCGGGCGATCCGCCCGGGGGGCGGCGGGCCGTTGTCGTTTGGTGCATCGGGGTGTCCGTCTACTTCGTCGCCGTCATCTTCCGCACCAGCCTCGGCGTGGCCGGCCTGGACGCCGCCGACCGCTTCCACGTCAACGCCTCCGCGCTGGCCACCTTCTCCCTCCTCCAGCTGCTCGTCTACGCCGGCATGCAGATACCCGTCGGCCTGATGGTCGACCGGCTCGGCACCAAGAAGGTGCTCACCCTCGGCGCCGTCCTCTTCACCGCCGGGCAGGTCGGTTTCGCGCTCTCCCCCTCGTACGGGATGGCACTCGCCGCGCGCGCCCTGCTCGGCTGCGGCGACGCCATGACCTTCATCTCCGTACTCCGGCTCGGCACCCGCTGGTTCCCGGCCCGCCGGGGCCCGCTGATGGCCCAGCTCGCCGGACTGGTCGGCATGGCCGGAAACCTGGTCTCCACCCTGGTCCTCGCCCCCGTCCTGCACGACCTCGGCTGGGTGCCGGCCTTCGCCGGCAGCGCGGTGGCCGGACTGGTCGTCCTGGTCCCCCTCGTGCTGTTCCTGCGGGACCAGCCCGGTCATGGCGCTGCGCACGAGCCCGAACCGGTGGCGCGCGGCGGCGTGGGCTTCGTACGCACCCAGATCGCCGAGTCCTGGCGGGAACCCGGCACGCGCCTGGGCCTGTGGGTGCACTTCACCACCCAGTTCCCCGCCATGGTGTTCCTGCTGCTGTGGGGGATGCCGTTCCTCGTCGAGGCGCAGGGGCTGTCCCGGTCCACCGCGGGCGGGCTGCTGACCCTGGTGGTCGCCGCCAACATGGCCTTCGGCCTGGTCTACGGCCAGATCGTCGGCCGCCGCCAGTCGTCCCGGATCCCGCTCGCCCTCGGCACGGTCGGACTGACCGCCCTGCTGTGGGGGGCGACCCTCGCCTACCCGGCCGACCGGGCGCCGATGTGGCTGCTGGTCACCCTGTGCGTGGTGCTCGGCACCTGCGGGCCCGCATCCATGATCGGCTTCGACTTCGCCCGGCCGGCCAACCCGCCGGCCCGGCAGGGCACCGCCTCCGGCATCACCAACATGGGCGGCTTCCTCGCCTCGATGACCACCCTGCTGGCGGTGGGCGTCCTGCTGGACGCCACCGGGGACGACTACCGGATCGCGTTCTCCACGGTCTTCGTACTGGAGGCGCTCGGCATCGCCCAGATCCTCCGCCTCCGCGGCCGGGCACTCCGGCGCGAACGTGAACGCGAAGTAGCGCCTCCGGTCACACCGCAGGCGCTCCGCAAGGACGGTGCCCTCCGCCCCTGACGTGCAACGCAAACGCCTACGGGCTACGGGGTGACGGCGAAGTTCGCCAGGATCGCGTCGGCCAGCGCCTGGTCGCCCTCCACCTTCAGCCGGTCGGCCACCGCCGCCGGCCGGACCCGGCCCGCGGCCAGCCGTACGTACGTCTCCCAGTCCAGGGTCAGCGTCACCGCCGGGCCCAGCGACGGGGTGCCGTCCACCGTCCCCCGCCCCTGCGCGTCGACCCGGACCGTCCGCATGAACTCCAGCGGCCCGTGGACGTCCAGCACGACCGCCGAGTTCGCCGGCGCGCCCGCCTGCTTCGCCACCACCTTCGGCAGCCCGGCCAGCAGCAGGTCCCGCGCCACGTACGCCCCCGGCGAGTCCAGGTTGCCGGGCACGCCCAGCGCGGTCCGCAGGTCCTGCTCGTGGATCCACACGTCGAACGCGCGGAGCCGCAGCGCCAGCTCCAGCGTCACCTGGTCACCCAGCGGCCCGCGCACCATCGTGCCCGGGTCCCGCTTCTCGTTCCGCAGCTGCCGGGCCCGCCGGATGATCGTGTACTCCAGCTCCGAGGTCATCTCCGGCGCCGTGTGGTGGCGCCGTACGTCGACCTGCACCTCCATGTAGCGGGTGAACTCGTCGACCACGTGCCGCAGGTCCCGCGGCAGCGTGTGGATCGGCCGCGGATCGCCGAGCATCTCGCACTCGATCCCGATGACATGGGACACCACATCGCGAACCGACCAGCCCGGGCACGGCGTCGCCCGGTTCCACTCACCCTCCGTCAACGGCAGGACGAGTTCGGATATTGCCTCGATGGAGTGAGTCCACGCATCGGCATAGGGCTGAAGGCTGGGATGGGGATGGACGGTCAACGGGACCCCTCGCGTGCTGTTCAGTGGCGCAGTGGCGCGTTGGTGACTTGTTTTCCAAAGCTACGCTGCCCAGGAGCACCCCGGCAGTGCTTTCGTGTGACGATCGTAGGCCCGAGTTGACGGCTTGAACGCCAGGACGGTGGTACCGTGCGCGCCTCCCTCATCCAAATCGCCGTGGACGACGCCGAGTCGGTGGTGTCCCGCCGCTCCCGCGTCGCCGCGCTCGTTCGCGACCAGCAGGACTCCGACCTGGTGGTGCTGCCGGAGCTGTGGCCGGTCGGTGCCTTCGCGTACGAGCAGTTCGAGACGGAGGCGGAGCCGCTGGACGGGCCGACGTACGCGGAACTCTCCAAGGCCGCCCGTGACGCCCGGGTGTGGCTGCACGCCGGCTCGATCGTCGAGCAGGCCGGTGACGGCCGGCTCTACAACACGGCCCTCGTCATCTCCCCGGCCGGCGAGCTCGCCGCGACCTACCGCAAGATCCACCGCTTCGGCTTCGACGAGGGCGAGGCCGTCCTGATGTCGGCCGGCGACTCCCTCACGGTCGTGGAGCTGCCCGAGCAGACCCTCGGCCTGGCCACCTGCTACGACCTCCGTTTCCCGGAACTCTTCCGCGGCCTGGTCGACTCCGGCGCCACCACCCTCGTCGTCTCGGCGGGCTGGCCCGAGCGCCGGAGGTCCCACTGGACCCTGCTGAACCGGGCCCGCGCCGTCGAGCAACAGACGTACGTCCTGGCCTGCGGCACGGCCGGCACCCACGCGGGGGTGCAGCAGGCCGGCCACAGCCTGGTGGTCGACCCGTGGGGCGAGATCCTGGCCGAGGCCGGACCCGGCGAGCAGGTCCTGACGGTCGACCTCGACCCGGCGAAGGTCGCAGAGACCCGGGAACAGTTCCCGGTCCTGAAGGACCGCATGCTCGGCATCCGCCCGGCCGCCCACTGAGACTCAGCCGCCCTCGCGCTCCTTACCGGCCATGAGGCATTTCACTTGAGCTGCGCAGTGTCGAGGACGAGGTCGAACGGCTCGGGCAGCCGGACGGGTGTCCCGAAGGGGTGCGGGCCGTCCTTGTGCGCGGTTCCTGGCTGCGGTCGCCGGATGCATCGTGTGGGCGGCAGCTACCAGTGCATGGCGCGTCGCGCGGGAAACCAGTGCATCGGAGCGTCAGCGCTGGCTGAGGCGGTTGACCAGTACGTGACCGAACAGTTCCTCACCAAGCTCCCGGCGCTCGAATCGGACGATCCGCTGCTTGTCGCGATCGCAGATCGCTGGGTGCACCGTGTGGACCCGGAGACCTTCGCGAAACGTGATGCGCTCACTGCGGAGATCCTGGACGAGGAAGCCCGCCTGGCTGATCTGGAGGATGCACGTTACGTGCGTGGTGAGTTCAGTGGCGCGGCAGCCGTGGAACGCTACAACCGACTTTCAGAGCGCCTGAGGGGACGTATCGACGGCCTCCGCGGCGAACTCCACAGGCTCCCCATGCCGTTCGTGGACGTGTCACCCATGCTCGATGGCGTCACCCTGCGCGAGGCATGGACGGACGCGACGAACGAAGACCGGCGTGAACGGCTGTCGCTTGCCATAGACCGCGTTGAGGTGAGCAAGGGAGTGCGCGGGCAGCGCATCATCCCCGAGCAACGCATCCAGATCCATTGGGCAGAGCTGGCCGGAACCGACACTCCGACCTGAGCACCACGGCAAGCGCGCAGCGGACAGGAGTGACGAAGTGACGGAACGACGCTCTCGCCCGGTTACCTCTGATGTCTGAACTCGGACTGCCAGTGGAACTCCGCACCGACCGGCAACGCGGACGTGTGCACCGACATGTGCATCCAGCACACTGGCCGGACCGGTCACATGACCTTCCTCTGGGAGTTCTCGGAACTCGCCGTGGTCGAGCGCATGCCCTGAGCAGGCGTTTCGTACGGGCGTGATCCTGCGTTCACAGGTGGATGGCAAGCTTGAAGGATGAACGATGCTGCCTCGGCGCCCACCCCCGCGCCCCGCCGACGTGCCCGTGTCCGTGCCCCCGAGCTGATCGGCAAGGGCGGCTGGATCAACACCGGCGGGAAGGACCTGAAGCTCGCCGACTTCCGAGGTCGCACATTGATCCTCGATTTTTGGACGTTCTGCTGCATCAACTGCCTGCATGTCCTGGATGAGCTCCGCGAGCTCGAGGAGAAGCACCGCGACACCGTCGTGATCATCGGGGTGCACTCGCCGAAGTTCGTGCACGAGGCCGAGCACCAGGCCGTGGTCGATGCCGTCGAGCGGTACGAGGTGCACCACCCGGTGCTCGACGATCCGGAGCTGGCGACCTGGAAGCAGTACGCCGTGCGGGCCTGGCCCACGCTCGTGGTGATCGACCCCGAGGGGTACATCGTCGCGCAGCACGCCGGTGAGGGGCATGCGCACGCCATCGAGCGGCTGGTGGAGGAGCTGGAGGCCGAGCACGAGGCCAAGGGGACGCTGCGGCGCGGGGACGGGCCGTATGTGGCGCCCGAGCCGGAGGCCACGCATCTGCGGTTCCCCGGGAAGGCGCTGGCGCTGGAGAACGGGAACTTCCTGGTCAGCGACTCCACCCGGCACCAGCTGGTGGAGGTGGAGCCGGACGGCGAGACCGTCGTGCGGCGGATCGGCAGCGGGGAGCGCGGGTTCGGGCCGGATGCCTTCAGTGAGCCGCAGGGCCTGGCGCTGCTGCCCGACGGGCGGGTGGTGGTGGCCGACACCGTGAACCACGCGCTCAGGGTGTTCGACCCCGGCACAGGGGTCGTGGAGACCGTTGCCGGGACCGGGCGGCAGTGGTGGCAGGGGTCGCCCACCGCAGGGCCGGCGCTGGAGGTGGACCTGTCCTCGCCGTGGGACGTGGCCTGGTGGCAGGGCAAGGTGTGGATCGCCATGGCCGGCGTGCACCAGCTGTGGACCTGGGACCCGGAGGCGGGGACCGTTCAGGTGGCGGCCGGGACCACCAACGAGGGCCTGGTGGACGGGCCGGCCGCCGAGGCCTGGTTCGCCCAGCCGTCCGGGCTCGCCGCCGCCGGGGACCGGCTGTGGATCGCCGACTCCGAGACCTCCGCGCTGCGCTGGATCGACGCCGACGGGGTCGTGCACACCGCGGTCGGGACCGGGCTGTTCGACTTCGGCCACCGGGACGGCGATGCCGGGCAGGCGCTGCTCCAGCACCCGCTCGGGGTGACCGCCCTGCCCGACGGGTCGGTGGCGGTCTGCGACACGTACAACCATGCGCTGAGGCGGTTCGACCCGGCGACCGGCGAGGTCAGCACCCTCGCCACCGATGTGCGCGAGCCCAGCGACGCCGTGCTGGCCGGCGGGGACATCGTGGTCGTGGAGTCCGCGCGGCACCGGCTGACCCGGCTGCGGCTGCCCGAGGAGGCGGTACGGGTGGACGGCGTCGCGCACCGCACGCAGCGGGCCGCCACCGAGGTCGCCGGCGGCAGCCTCCGGTTGGACGTGGTCTTCCAGGCGCCGAGCGGGCAGAAGCTGGACACCCGGTACGGGCCGTCCACGCGCCTGCTGGTGTCCTCGACCCCGCCCGAGCTGCTCGCCGGGGGCGAGGGCGCCGGGACCGACCTGTTCCGGGAGCTCAGGCTCGCGGACGGCATCGGGTCCGGGGTGCTGCACGTGTCCGCCATGGCGGCGTCCTGCGACGACGACCCGGAAAACGAGTACCCGGCCTGCCATGTGCACCAGCAGGATTGGGGAGTTCCGGTGATGGTCACGGCCGGCGGGGTGTCCCGGCTGGCGCTGGTCCTCGCCGGGATGGACGAGGAGGGCGACGGATGACGGACGTGGTGGACGGCGATTACATGCCGGTGTTGCGGGGCGAGCGGCTGCTGCTGGAGGCGTACCGGCCGGAGGACGAAGAGGAGTTCGTCGCGCTGTTCCAGAACCCCCTGGTCTCCCGGTGGATCAGCGACGGCACGGACACCGAGGAGAACGACCGGGCGCTGTTCGGCCGGATCTTCAGCAAGGTGTACGCGGAGCGGCTGTTCGACGTCTGGGCGGTGCGCCGGGAGGCGGGCGGGCCGCTGATCGGCCATGCCGAGATCAAGCGGACCGACCAGGTGGCCGGGTACGAGCTGGTGTACGCGCTGGCACCGGAGTGCTGGGGCTCCGGCCTGGGCACCGAGCTGGCCGAGATGATCCTCACCCACGGCTTCGGCACCCTGGGCCTGCCGGAGGTGTACGCGACGGTGGCCGCGCCGAACGAGGGCTCGCTGGTGCTGCTGGACCGGCTCGGGTTCACCTGGGTCCGGGACATCGAGGAGGAGGACGGCAGCACCACGCGCGTGCTGGTGCTGCCCCGTTGCGCTCCCGAGCCTTCCCCCAAGCGGCGTCGCCGCAGCGTTTCCTAGCCCTCCCGGCCCGGCCGGCCCGGCCGCCTGCTCCTAGCCCTCCAGGAAGGAGACCAGCGCGTTCGCGAGCATGTACGGGTCGTCCGCGCCGCACAGTTCGCGGGCGCTGTGCATCGACAGGATCGCGACGCCGATGTCGACGGTCTGGATGCCGTGGCGGGCCGCCGTGATCGGGCCGATCGTCGTGCCGCAGGGCATCGAGTTGTTGGACACGAAGCTTTGCCACGGCACGCCGGCCCGCTCGCAGGCGGCCGCGAACACCGCGCGCCCGCTGCCGTCGGTGGCGTACCGCTGGTTGACGTTGACCTTGAGGATGGGGCCGCCGTTGGCGCGCGGGTGGTGCGTGGGGTCGTGCCGTTCCCCGTAGTTGGGGTGGACGGCGTGGCCGGTGTCCGAGGAGAGGCAGACGGTGCCGGCGAAGGCGCGGGCCCGGTCCTCGTACGTGCCGCCGCGCGCGAAGACGGATCGTTCCAGCACGTTGCCCAGGAGCGGGCCGTCCGCGCCGGTGTCGGACTGCGAGCCGTTCTCCTCGTGGTCGAAGGCCGCCAGCACCGGGATGTAGGGGAGCCGGCCGGCGGTGGAGACGGCGGCCAGCGCGGCCACGCCCGCGTGCACGGACAGCAGGTTGTCCATCCGCGGCCCGGCCACCAGTTCGCGGTCGCGGCCGAGGTAGGCCGGCGGTTCGATGGAGTGGACCATCAGGTCCCAGCCGGCCACCGAGCCCTGGGGCAGGCCCTCTTCCTCTTCCAGGAAGGCGATCAGGTCGCCTTCCTGCACCTCGCCCAGACCCCAGATGGGCTGCATGTGCCGCTGCTTGTCCAGCTTGAGGCCGTCGCTGTTGACCGACCGGTCGAGGTGGACGGCGAGTTGGGGCACGCGGAGCAGGGCGCGGTCCACGTTGACGAGGCGCTCGCTGCCGTCGCGGAGGGTGAGCCGGCCCGCCAGGCCGAGGTCCCGGTCCAGCCAGGTGTTGAGCAGGGTGCCGCCGTAGATCTCCACGGCGATCTGCCGCCAGCCCTGGGAGCCGGTGTCCGGGAGCGGCTTGACCCGCAGGTTCGGGGAGTCGGTGTGCGCGCCGATGATCCGGAACGGGGTGTGTGCGGCCGCCCCTTCGGGCACGTACCAGGCGATTATGGCGCCGCCGCGGAGCACGAATTTGCCGCCCGCACTCGAGTCCCAGGCGTCCGTTTCCGACAGCTGCCTGAAGCCCGCCTTTTCCAGCCGCTCGGCCGAGTTGGCCACGGCGTGGTACGGCGAGGGGCTCGCCGCCAGGAAGGTCATCAGATCGTCGGTGTGGCCGCGGTCGAAGCGGGCGGGAGAGCTCATGTGGTTCACCTTAACGACGGTCGTGTTCGTCATGGCCGGACTGCGGCGGATGGCCGAAGAGTGGGGTGCGTGTGCTGGTGAACGCGGTCCCGGTTCGGGTCAGCCCGGCGGGCGCTCGAAACGGCGTTGCAGCCGGCGCCGCTCTCCCCGGCGGATGCGCGGGAGCATCTCGGGGGTCTGCGGCGGGCGCTGTGCGCGTCTTCTGCGTCCGGCGCAGAAGATACAGGCTTCGCCGGGCGGAGCATCGGGATCGATCGGCGCGCCGGGGTGTTCGGCGCAGCCGGAGGGGTTGCGCGGGCGGGACAGTTCGCGGGCGACGATGAACGCGCGGTGGACGTCGTCCGCGATCTCCACGAACTCCGCGTCGGGCGAGGAGACGCCGAGGTGGAAGCGGCGGTCCTCGATGGCCCGGAGATACGTACGCAGCATGGCGAGGGTGTACGGGCCCGGCGGCACCGGGTAGCCGAGGCGGCGCTGCTCGCCGGCCGGGGCGGCCGGGCGGCCGCCGCCCTGGGTGCGCTGCCCGAGCCGGCGCCGGTCGTTGCAGAGCAGGCAGCGGCCCCAGCCCTCGGGGGCCTCGGGGTCGATGGCGCCGTTGGGATGCTCGGGGCAGCCGGTGTAGCTCTTGGCGGGCGCGAGCCCGGAGGCCGTCTGGAACGCCGTGTACAGCGCGTCGGCGATGCCGTCGTACTCGCTGGGGTGTGCGCCCTCGTACAGGTCCTTGACCCGGTCGCCGAGGGCGCCCAGGTTCGCCTGGAGCTCCTTGAGGGCGTAGGGGCGTCCGGTCGGGACGGAGTATCCCCGGCTGTGCTGCTGCTCCTGTGGACTCATGTCTACGAGCGTCCCATGGATGTCCGACAACGGTGAACGGCGGCCGTGACGGCAGTGGCCGGACCCCCGGTACGGGGAGGTCCGGCCACAGCTTCGTACGTACACCGCGTACGGATGGGGGTCCGCCTTAGAAGGCGGCCTCGTCGAGCTCCATCAGGGAGTTGTCGACGGCCTCGGCGAGCTGTCGCGCGACGGCGACGCCCGGCAGGATCTGGGAGGCGAAGAACTTCGCCGCCGCGATCTTGCCCTGGTAGAACGGCACGTCCTTGGCGGAGGCGCCGGCCAGCTTCTCGGCGGCCACGGCCGCGCCCTTGAGCAGCAGGTAGCCGACCACGACGTCGCCGGAGGCCATCAGCAGGCGGGTGGTGTTCTGGCCCACCTTGTAGATGTTCTTGACGTCCTCGCCGGTGGCGGTGAGGTCGGTGATCATCGCGCCGACGATGGCTTCGAGGTCGACGGCGGCCTTGGCCAGCGCGTCGCGGGCGCCGGCCAGCTCCTCGCCGCCCTCGCCCTCGGCCAGGAACTTCTTGATCGTCTCCGAGAGGATGTTCAGGGAGGCGCCCTGGTCGCGGACGATCTTCCGGAAGAAGAAGTCCTGGCCCTGGATCGCGGTGGTGCCCTCGTAGAGGGTGTCGATCTTGGCGTCCCGGATGTACTGCTCGATCGGGTACTCCTGCAGGTAGCCGGAGCCGCCGAAGGTCTGCAGGGACTGCGCGAGCTGCTCGTAGGAGCGCTCCGAGCCGTAGCCCTTCACGATCGGCAGCAGCAGGTCGTTGAGGCCGATCTGCGCGGAGGCGTCCTCGCCGGCCGCCTGCTTCAGGGCGATCTCGTCCTGGACGGCAGCGGTATAGAGGACCAGCGCGCGCATGCCCTCCGCGTACGCCTTCTGCGTCATGAGCGAGCGGCGGACGTCCGGGTGGTGCGTGATGGTGACCTTGGGCGCGGTCTTGTCCATGAAGTTCGCCAGGTCCGGACCCTGCACGCGCTCCTTGGCGTACTCCAGGGCGTTCAGGTAGCCGGTCGAGAGGGTCGCGATGGCCTTCGTGCCGACCATCATGCGGGCGAACTCGATGATCATGAACATCTGGCGGATGCCGTCGTGCTTGTCGCCGATCAGCCAGCCCTTGGCGGGGTGCTGGTCGCCGAAGGTCATCTCGCAGGTGTTGGAGGCCTTGAGGCCCATCTTGTGCTCGACGTTGGTGGCGTAGACGCCGTTGCGCTCGCCCAGCTCGCCGGTCTCCCAGTCGAAGTGGAACTTCGGGACCAGGAAGAGGGACAGGCCCTTGGTGCCCGGGCCGTGGCCCTCGGGGCGGGCGAGGACGTAGTGGAGGATGTTCTCCTCCATGTCGTGCTCACCGGAGGTGATGAAGCGCTTCACGCCCTCGATGTGCCAGGAGCCGTCGTCCTGCTGGATGGCCTTGGTGCGGCTGGCGCCGACGTCCGAGCCGGCGTCCGGCTCGGTGAGGACCATGGTGGAGCCCCAGCGCTTCTCGACGGCTATCTGCGCGACCTTCTTCTGCGCCTCGTTGCCCTCCTCGTGGAGGATGCCGGCGAAGGCCGGGCCGGAGGAGTACATCCAGATGGCCGGGTTCGAGCCGAGCAGCAGCTCCGCGTAGGCCCAGATCAGGGAGCGCGGGGAGGTGGTGCCGCCGATCTCCTCGGGCAGGCCCAGGCGCCAGTACTCGGACTCCATGAAGGCTTCGTAGCTCTTCTTGAAGGAGGCCGGGACCGGGGCGGTGTTGGTGGCCGGGTCGAAGACCGGCGGGTTGCGGTCGGCGTCCTCGAAGGAGGCGGCCAGCTCGTTCTCGGCGAGGCGGGCGAGCTCGGCCAGGATGCTCTTCGCGGTCTCGGTGTCCATCTCCTCGAACGGGCCGGTGCCGTACAGCTTGTCGCGGCCGAGCACCTCGAAGAGGTTGAACTCGATGTCGCGAAGATTCGACTTGTAGTGCCCCATGGCTACGGCTCCGTTAAGGCTCGGGGAGACAGGTTCCTCGTACGTACCAATCAGTAACGAAATAATGCTACCCACGGGTAATAAGAATCAACCCCTGGTTCGGGACTGTGACCAGCGTCGCGGGGGCGGCTCGGTAGTCTTGCCCCATGTACGGCTACGACCAGCAGCAGCAGTACGCCGCCCCGCAGCAGCAGATGCCCGGTGGCTACGCCGAGCAGCCGCTCTACCCCGAGCCCTCCCCGCCGTCGCTGGCCGACGCGGTGCGGGCCTTCACCACAGGCTCGCTGTCGGCCGAGGACTTCCAGCAGATTTTCGCTACATCCCGGGTCTACTGCCCGCGGGGGGACACTCCGGGCTTCCTTGCGCTGCACAACACGCAGCAGCCGGTGATCCCGATGTTCACCACGCTCAAGGAGCTGCGCCGGTACGCCGGCAAGGAGTCGAAGTACTTCGTCATCACCGGCGCGGAGGTCATCGACCTGCTGCCGACGGGGTACGGATTCGTCCTCGACATGGAGGGCGACCACCGCATGGTCTTCGACGCGAAGGCCGTCGAGCAGATGGTGGACTTCGCGATGCGCCGGATGTACGGGTAGCGCGGGCCCCGACGCGATTCAGGCGGCTCGGGCCGCTCGGCGGCGGGTTGCCGCGGCGAAGGCGCACCAGGCGGCGGCCGCCGCCAGGGCGACGGCGGTCCCCGCGGCCAGTACGGGCGCATCCGGGCGGAAGCCCAGCGCCAGCCGGGTTCCCAGGAACGTCAGAACGAAGCCGACCCGGCCCGGGGCGTAGACCGGGATCCGCGCCGCCGTGGCGCGCAGCAGCGCGGCGGCGGCCAGTCCGGCGGCGCCGCACGCGGCGAGCAGGGCCCACGGGGAGCCGGGAGCGGCGCTGGGAATGCCGTATTCGGGGGGTCCCAGGCGGAAGGCCGAGGCGGCCCAGCCGAGGCCGACCGCGCAGGCGGTGACGGCCACCGCCCAGAGTGCGTGCCGCCACAGCGGGCCCGGCCTGCGGGTCTCCTGATCGCCGTCCGTGGTGTCGTCGAAGCTGAAGAAGTCCATCACGCCGGGTAGGACGCAGAGGCGTGGAGCGGGGTTGGGCCCCGGGGGAATTCCCCCGGGGCCCTCTTGGTTCTGTGCAGGTGTGGCAGAAAGTTCGAGTTTCAACTAAACTCGAAGCAGAAGGAGGTCCGACCATGCCTGCAGTGACTGTGGAGAACCCGTTGACGCTCCCCCGCGTCGCCGAGCCCCAGGCGGCCGTGCCGCGCAAGGTGCTGGCCGTGACGACCGCGCCCGGCGGGTTCGAGGGCGAGGGATTCCCGGTGCGCCGCGCGTTCGCCGGGATCAACTACCAGTACCTGGACCCGTTCATCATGATGGATCAGATGGGCGAGGTGGAGTACGCGCCGGGCGAGCCGAAGGGCACCCCCTGGCACCCGCACCGCGGCTTCGAGACCGTCACCTACCTGATCGACGGAACCTTCGTCCACCAGGACAGCAACGGCGGCGGCGGAGTGATCAACGGAGGCGACACCCAGTGGATGACCGCCGGCTCCGGGCTCCTGCACATCGAGGCGCCGCCGGAGTCCCTGGTCGTGTCCGGCGGGCTGTTCCACGGCCTCCAGCTGTGGGTGAACCTCCCCGCCTCCGACAAGATGATGCCCCCGCGGTACCAGGACATCGGCGGCGGCCGGGTCCAGCTGCTCACCACCCCCGACGGCGGCGGACTGCTCCGCGTCATCGCAGGTGAGCTGGACGGGCACCACGGCCCCGGCATCACCCACACGCCCATCACGATGATCCACGCGACCGTCGCCCCGGGCGCGCAGATCACCCTCCCCTGGCGCGAGGACTTCAACGGCCTCGCGTACGTACTGGCCGGGCGCGGCTCGGTCGGGACCGAACGGCGGCCCGTCCACACCGGCCAGACCGCCGTCTTCGGCGAGGGCGGCTCGATCACGGTGCGCGCGGACGAGTCCCAGGACTCGAACGCGCCGGGCCTGGAGGTCGTCCTGCTGGGCGGCCGCCCGATCCGGGAGCCGATGGCGCACTACGGGCCGTTCGTGATGAACAGCCACGCCGAGCTCCAGCAGGCCTTCGAGGACTTCCAGGCGGGCCGGCTGGGCCGGATCCCGACCACCGAACGGACCGGCCTGGGCCACCGCGGCACCGGAACGGTGGACGAGGACTAGCCCTTGGCGGTGCCGGAGGCGGGAGCGGGGCCCGCGGGTCCGGGCGCGGCGTCGGCCGTGTACCGGGCCCGCAGCTCCGAGACCACCCCGAAGGCGGCCGCCGTGAGGGGCACGGCGAGCAGCATGCCCAGGATGCCCGCGACGCTGGCACCGGCCGTGATCGAGAGCATCACCACGGCCGGGTGCATCTGGACGGTCCGGCTCTGCACCACCGGCTGGAGCACGTTGCCCTCGATCACCTGGACCGCCAGCACCACGCCGAGCGCCCACAGGCCGATGATCCAGCCCCGGTCGGCGAAGGCGACCAGCACGGCGACCGCGCCGGAGAGGAACGCACCCAGGTAGGGGATGTAGGCGGTCACGAAGACCAGGGCGCCCAGCCCCACGGCCCCCGGCACCTTGAGCACCAGCAGACCCACGGTGATCAGGACGGCGTCGATCAGCGCGATGAAGGTGGTGCCGCGCATGAAGCCCTCGACGGCCTCGAAGGCCCGGCGCCCCATGGCTTCGATCATGTCGCCGGAGCGGGTGGGCGCCATCGAGCGCAGGGTGTCGGCGGCGCGGTGCGAGTCCCGCAGGAAGAAGAAGATCAGGAGCAGCGCGAGGACGGTGGTGGCGAGCATCTGCCCGACCACGCTGAGCCCGGCGATCACCCCGGAGGCGGCCGTCCCGCCGAACTTGGAGAGCAGGTCCCTCGAGTTCTTGGCGAGGTCCTCCACCGAGGTGCCGGCCGCCCCGAAGTGCTCGGCCAGGTCCCGGCCCGCCTTGCGGAGCGATTCGATGATCTGGTCGCCGGTCTCGATCAGCGCCAGCACCACGACGTACGCCGCCCCGCCGACCACCGCGACGACCGCGAGGCAGGTCAGCGCGGCGGCGAGGGAACGGTTCACCCGCATCCGGAGGAGCCGCCGGTGTATGGGCCCGAGCAGGGCCGTTCCGAGCAGCGCGAGCAGGACGGGCGTGACGGCGGTCTTGAAGGTGACGCACAGCCAGACCAGCACCGCGGTGACGCCGGTGACGAGCAGGAAGACGGTGCACCAGGCGGCGAGCCGGCGGACGGGCTCGGGAAGCAGAGAGCTGATCACCGGGTCAGATTAGGGCCTGGCCCGTCCGGATCCGCCTGCGCGTGCTCGTACAGCTCGAACCAGATCGACTTGCCCTCGCCGCGCGGGTCGACGCCCCAGCTGTCGGCCAGCATCTCCATGAGCAGGACGCCGCGGCCGCTGGAGGCCATCTCGCCCGGGTGCCGCTTGTGCGGCAGCTCGTCGCTGCCGTCCGCGACCTCCACCCGCAGTCTGCGCGTGCCGAGTTCGCCGACCGCCTCCGCGACCAGCAGCGCGTCGCCGTCCGTGTGCACCAGGACGTTGGTGACCATCTCGGAGACCATCAGCACCGCCGAGTCGACCTGGTCGGCGTCCGCCCAGTCGTGCAGCAGCTGGCGGACCTGCTGCCGGGCCCCGGCGATGCGTTCCGGTTCGGCCTGGGCCACGGTCAGCACCGTCCGGCGGGCCGGCCGGACCGGGAGGGCGGGGCCGGCGCCGCAGCCGCAGTCCGGGCCCTCGCGGCAGAGCAGGACGACGGCTATGTCGTCCTCGCGCCGGTCGGCCAGCGGGCCGGTGGTGTGGTGCGAGGACGGGCCGTGCACGGCGGAGACCAGCAGGTCGGCGAGCTTCTCCAGGTTCTCCGACTCGTGCGTCTCGGTCTCCAGGATGGCCCGCAGCCGGGCCCAGCCGGTGTCCAGGTCGTGCCCGCCGGTCTCGATGAGCCCGTCCGTGCACAGCATCATCGTTTCGCCGGGTTCGAGGGTGAACCGGGTCGTCGGGTAGTCGGTGTCCGGGACGATGCCCAGCGGCAGTCCGCCCGCCGTGGGCCGCATCAGCACGGTCCCGTCGGTCATCCGGATCGCCGGGTCGGGGTGGCCGGCCCGGGCCACCTCCAGCATTCCGGTCTTCGGATCGCACTCCACGTACAGGCAGGTCGCGAACCGGGGGCTGACGACGTCGTCCTCCTCGTAGGAGTCGGTCAGCCCGGCCAGGAACCGGGAGGCCCGGGAGAGCACGGCGTCCGGCCGGTGGCCCTCCGAGGCGTAGGCCCGTACGGCGATCCGGAGCTGGCCCATCAGGCCGGCGGCCCGCACGTCGTGGCCCTGGACGTCCCCGATGACCAGCGCGAACCGTCCCGAGGGCAGCGGGATCATGTCGTACCAGTCGCCGCCGACCTGGAGCCCGCCACCGGTCGGGACGTACCGGGCGGCGACCGTCATGCCCGGGATCTCCGGCCCGAGGGTCGGCATCATCGACCGCTGCAGGCCGGTGGTGAGCTCCCGCTCCGACTCGGCGACCCCGGCGCGCTGAAGGGCCTGCGCCAGCATCCGGGCCACCGTCGTCAGGACGGAGCGTTCGTCCGGGGAGAAGGAGACCGGGTGCTTGAAGGCGGCCATCCAGGCGCCCATGGTCCGCCCGGCGACGATCAGCGGCAGGAAGGCCCAGGAGACCCGGCCGAAGGGCTGGGCCAGCGGCCAGGCCGCCGGGTAGCGCCGCTTGTACTCCTCGGGGCTGGGCAGGTAGATCGCCCGTCCGGTCCGGACCACCTCGGCGGCCGGATAGTCGGTGTCCAGCAGCATCTCGGTGAACGGGCCCTCGTCCCCGGGGTTGTGCCCGTGGTGTCCGATGATCGACAGCCGGTCGCCGGCCACCCCGAAGACCGCCAGCCCGTCCGGCGTGAAGCCCGGCATCGAGAGCGAGGCCGCCACCCGCAGCACCTCGGCGGTGGACCGGGCCTCGGCCAGCGCCCGTCCCGCGTCCAGCAGGAAGGCCTCCCGGGAGCGCCGCCAGTCGCCGGTGACGGCGGTGTGCGCGGCGGTGGTGCCCGGCTGCGGGGCGGCGATCTCCTGGAGGGTGCCGATCAGCTGGTAGTCCGTACGGCCGTCGGCGGTGAGGTTCTCCAGCGGTTTGGAGCGGCTGCGTACGGTGCGCAGCACCCGGCCGTCCTCGTCCATCACCCGGAGCAGGGCCTCGGCCAGGGTGCCCTCGGCGACGGCCAGGTTCACGATGCCGTTGATCTCGTTCCAGTCCACCGGGTGGAACCGGGAGCGCACGGCCACCTCGGGCAGGTCGACCTGTTCGGCGGGCAGCCCGAGCAGCCGGGCGGCCTCGCTGTCGAGGGTGACCGTCCCGGAGGCGTTGTCCCAGCGCCACAGGCCCGTCGCAATCGCGGCCAGGACGTCCTCGGTGCGCATTACGTCATCTTTACAGGTCATCGCCCTGTGGTGCCCGTCAGGCCGTCGGCGGGCCGTCCGCGGGCCGGACGGTAACCTTGGTGGGGTTGAAACCCACCTGCTATCGCGAAGAACTGGATGAATGATGCATCGGTACAGGTCCCACAGCTGCGGCGAGCTCCGTGCGTCTGACGTCGGCACCGACGTCCGGCTGAGTGGCTGGCTGCACAATCGTCGAGACCTGGGCGGCATCCTCTTCATCGATCTGCGCGACCACTACGGCATCACGCAGCTCGTCGCCCGGCCCGGCACCGCGGCCGCCGAGGTCCTGGACAAGCTCTCCAAGGAGACGGTGATCCGGGTCGACGGCAAGGTCGTCTCGCGCGGCGCCGAGAACATCAACCCCGACCTGCCGACCGGTGAGATCGAGATCGAGGCCGCCGAGGTCGAGGTGCTCGGCGCGGCCGCCCCGCTGCCGTTCACGATCAACACGGACGACGGGGTGAACGAGGAGCGGCGGCTGGAGTACCGCTTCCTCGACCTGCGCCGCGAGCGCATGCACCGCAACATCATGCTGCGGTCCGCGGTCATCGCCGCGATCCGCCACAAGATGGTGGCCCTCGGCTTCAACGAGATGGCGACCCCGATCCTGACCGCGACCTCCCCCGAGGGCGCGCGCGACTTCGTGGTCCCCTCCCGCCTGAACCCGGGCAAGTTCTACGCCCTGCCGCAGGCCCCGCAGCAGTTCAAGCAGCTGCTGATGATCTCCGGCTTCGACCGCTACTTCCAGATCGCGCCCTGCTTCCGCGACGAGGACGCCCGCGCCGACCGCTCGCCGGGCGAGTTCTACCAGCTCGACGTGGAGATGTCCTTCGTCGAGCAGGAGGACGTCTTCCAGCCGATCGAGAAGCTGATGACCGAGCTCTTCACCGAGTTCGGCGGCGGCCGCGAGGTCACCTCCCCGTTCCCGCGGATCCCGTTCCGCGAGTCGATGCTGAAGTACGGCAACGACAAGCCCGACCTGCGCGCCAAGCTGGAACTCGTCGACATCACCGACGTGTTCGAGGGCTCCGAGTTCAAGGCCTTCGCCGGCAAGCACGTCCGCGCCCTGCCGGTCCCGGACACCGCCGCCCAGCCGCGCAAGTTCTTCGACGGCCTCGGCGACTTCGCGGTCTCGCTCGGCGCGAAGGGCCTGGCCTGGGTCCGCGTCGGCGAGGACGGATCGCTGACCGGCCCGATCGCCAAGTTCCTCACCGAGGAGAACGTCAAGGTCCTCACCGAGCGCCTGGGCCTGGTCGCCGGCCACGCGGTGTTCTTCGGCGCGGGCGACTTCGACGAGGTCTCCAAGATCATGGGCCCGGTCCGGGTCGAGGCCGCCAAGCGCGCCGGCCAGTTCGAGGAGAACGTCTTCCGCTTCTGCTGGATCGTCGACTTCCCGATGTACGAGAAGGACGAGGAGACCGGCAAAATCGACTTCTCCCACAACCCGTTCTCCATGCCGCAGGGCGGCATGAAGGACCTGGAGGAGAAGGACCCGCTGGACATCCTGGCCTGGCAGTACGACATCGTCTGCAACGGCATCGAGCTGTCCTCCGGCGCCATCCGCAACCACGAGCCCGAGGTCATGCTCAAGGCCTTCGAGATCGCGGGCTACGAGGCGGAGACCGTCGAGCGCGAGTTCGCCGGCATGCTGCGCGCCTTCCGGCTCGGCGCCCCGCCGCACGGTGGCATCGCCCCGGGCGTCGACCGCATCGTGATGCTGCTGGCCGACGAGCCGAACATCCGCGAGACGATCGCCTTCCCGCTGAACGGCAACGCGCAGGACCTGATGATGGGCGCGCCGACGGTGCTGGAGGAGTCCCGCCTGCGCGAGCTGAACATCGCGCTGCGCACGCCGGTCGAGGTCAAGAAGCCCGAGGGCAAGCCGATCACCGAGGCGGTCCACCCGGACGCCGCGCGGTAGTCCGTACGGGCTGAGCCGAACCGAACGGAAGGGCCCGGGATCCTCGGATCCCGGGCCCTTCCGTGTGTTCGTGTGTGCGTGTGTCCGTGTGTCCGTGTCCGGTGGGCTGACTAGAAGCCCTGGAGGATGCCCTTGAGGAGGGCGGCCGAGGTCAGCTCGCGGGGGGCGGGGCCGGCATGGAAGAAGCCGGTCCGCTCGGCGTCGAGCTTGCGGAGGAAGTCGAAGGCCTTCGCGTCGTGCTCACCGAAGGCGACGAACTGCCAGTGGATGTCGTGCACGGCGGCATCGGCCAGGGCCTGGCGGGCGGGCACGCGGTTGTCGGGCGCGCCGTCCGTCTGGAACACGACGTAGGCGGGGCCTTCGGCGCCGTTCTTCTCGTAGTGCTCCACTACCGCTTCTACGGCACGGTGGTAGCTGGTGCGGCCCATGTGGCCGAGCGAACCGTGGGCGGACTCGACCCAGCCGTCGTGCGCGTCGAGCGTGAGCTCCCCGGTCCCGTCGATGTCGGTGGAGAAGAACACGGTGTGCACGGTGGCGTCCTCGTCGAGGTGCGCGGCGAGGGCGAGCGCGTGGTCCGCGAGGTACTGGGCGCTGCCGTCCTTGTAGTACGGCCGCATGGACCCGGAGCGGTCCAGTACGAGGTACACCTTGGCCCGCGCCCCGGCCCGCTGCTTGCCGCGCAGCACCTGCCCGGCGGCCTTGTACGCCCCGGCCAGCGCGGGCGCCCGCCGCTTCACGGCCGCGAGCGCGACGGCGGGCTCGGCGGCCGCCGGCTCCGCCTGGACGGGCTCGGGCTCGGTCTGGGCCTCGGCCGGTACGGGCTCGACCTCGGTCGGTACGGGTTCGACCTTGGTCGGTACGGCCTCGACCTCGGTCGGTTCGGCCTCGACCTTGGTCGGTACGGGCTCGGCGTCGGCCTGGACGGGCTCGGCCTGGAGGGGCTCGGCGTCGGCCTGGAGGGGCTCGGGCTCGGCCGGCTCCGGTTCGGCGGCGGGTTCCGTTTCGGCTGCGGCGGGTTCCGCTACGGCCGCGGGCTCCGGCTCCGCCGGAAGCGGCTCGGCTTCGGCCGCTGCGGCCACCGGCTCCGCCTGCACCGGCTCGGCGTCCGCCGCCTGCGGCTCTGCCGCGGGGGTGTCGGCGTGGGCCGCCTGTGCGGCGACGGGCTCTGCCTCTACGGCTACGGGCTCGGCCTGTGCGGCGACGGGCTCGGCCTGCGCCGGCTCGGCGTCGGCGGGCTGCGGCTCCGCCGCGGGTTCCGTTTGCGCCTGCGGCGGCTCTTCGGTGGCGGCGGGCTCCGGCTGCGCCGGGGCTGCGACCTCGTCTGCCTGGGCTTCGGCAGCGGCCGGCTCCGCCTGCGCGGGCGCCTCGGCCTCGGCAGGCTCGGCGTCCGCCGCCTGCGGCTCCGCCCCCGGGGCCGCCTGGGTGGCGGACTCGGGGGTCGGCTCGGCTTCCGCTTCGGGCTGTGCCGGGGCTTCGGCTCCGGCCGGCTCCGGCTCCGCCGGAAGCGGCTCGGCCTCCGGAGCGGGGGCGGCCTGGGCGGCAACCGGCTCCGGCGCGGGTTCCGCTTCGGGGCCGGCCGAGTCCGGCTGGGGCGGGGTGGTGGCGCGGCGGGCCTCCGGGACCGTGGGGTCCTGGGCGGGGGCCGGGGCCGTGAGGAGGGTGCCGCGATCGCGCGGCGCCGACTGCGGCGGAACCGTCGGGTTGTCGAAGGACGCGGCCACGAGCTCCGCCGCCACATCCAGTGGCGTGCGCTCGTTCGCCTGCGCGGGGAGGGCGGGCTGGGTGGTGGCAGTGGGATCGGCGGTCTCCGGGGCCGGCTCCGGAGACCGGCCGAACACCTTGCGCAACAAGCTCCGAATACCCATGGGCCAGGCCTTTCGCATGAGTGCGTGCGTCATTTGTCCGTGCTGTGCGGAAGATCCCTGCCCAGAGTGGACACGTAAGGTTATCGGCCCCTCGGCGTGATCTACGGCAGGGGCGCCCTTTCGGGGCGCCTGCCGTACCAGCACAAGGGCCGCCCGAGTGAACTCCCGCTCCGACGGGCCCGGTTCATCCAGTGTTCACCCGGGCGCCGCCGCAGTGGCGCAACGCCCTCCTACCGTCACGGCTGGATTCATTCCGACACGTTGTCGGCGCAGGGGGCGTCGCCGTGTACCTACCCGGAGGACGTCGTCGTGCGCAAGCTGCTGCCCCTTCTGACCAACAACCACGCAGGCGGCCGTTCCGCCCTCACCTGCCGCTACCGCTGTGGTGACGCCTGCTTCCACGAGGTGCCCAACACCAGCGACAACGAGTACGCCGGCGATGTCATAGCCAAGGCCTACTCCCGCCGCTCGATGATGCGTGCCGCCGCGGTGGTCACCGTCGCCGGTGCCGTCGGAACCTCCGTCGCGCTGAGCCAGGGCGGTGCCACCGCCAGCGCCGCGGAAGGTGCCGCGGACGCCGCCGCCGGTGCCGACGGCCAGGCCGCCCGGGGTCTGCGTTTCGCCGCCGTCGCCCCCAACACCGCCGACCAGGTCACCGTCCCGGAGGGCTACGCCCAGAACGTGGTCATCCGCTGGGGTGAGCCGATCCTCCGCGGCGCCCCCGGCTTCAACGCCGACAAGCAGACCGCGGCCGCCCAGGCCGGCCAGTTCGGCTACAACAACGACTTCCTCAGCCTGCTCCCGCTCGGCAGCGGCTACGAGCGCCAGCAGCTCCTGGTCGCCAACCACGAGTACACGGACGAAGTCCTGATGTTCAAGGGCTACGACGCGGCGAACCCGACCCGCGAGCAGGTCGAGATCGCCTGGGCCGCGCACGGCCTGTCCGTGGTCGTCGTCCAGGAGGACCACCGCAGCGGCAAGCTGACCGCCGTCAGCCGCCACCAGCTGAACCGCCGCCTCACCGCGACCAGCGAGTTCAAGCTGACCGGCCCGGCCGCCGGCAGCGACCTGCTGAAGACCTCCGCCGACGCCACCGGCACCAAGGTGCTCGGCACCCTCAACAACTGCGCGGGCGGCACCACCCCGTGGGGCACCATCCTGTCCGGCGAGGAGAACTTCAACCAGTACTTCGCCAACGGCGGCAGCGTCACCGAGCCGGTCCAGGCCGCCCGCCTGAAGCGGTACGGCATCACCGGCGCCGCCTCCGAGCGCAAGTGGGAGCGGTTCGACAAGCGCTTCGACGTGGCCCAGGAGCCCAACGAGGCGAACCGCTTCGGCTACGTCGTCGAGCTCGACCCGTACGACCCGAACTCGGTGCCGCGCAAGCACACCGCCCTCGGCCGCTTCAAGCACGAAGCCGCCCAGCCGCGCCTCACCGAGGACGGTCGCCCGGTGATCTACATGGGCGACGACGAGCGCTTCGACTACTTCTACAAGTTCGTCTCCAGCAAGCAGATGAAGAAGGGCAACAGCCGCGCGGCGAAGGAGCACAACCTCACGCTGCTCGACGAGGGCACCCTCTACGTCGCCAAGCTGACCGGCGATTCCCCGGCCGACCAGATCGACGGCACCGGCAAGTACCCCACCGACGGCCAGTTCGACGGCACCGGCGTGTGGATCCCGCTGGCCACCGGCAACGTCTCGCACGTCGAGGGCTTCACCGCCGAGGAGGTGTACGTCTTCACGCGCCAGGCCGCCGACAAGGTGGGCGCCACCAAGATGGACCGCCCCGAGGACGTCGAGCCCTCGCCGCGCACCGGCCGCGTCTACGTCGCGCTGACCAACAACAGCAACCGCGGCAAGGCCGGCCAGCCCGGTGCGGACGAGGCCAACCCGCGCAACCTCAACAAGCACGGCCAGGTCCTGGAGCTCGCCGAGAGCTTCGACGACCCGGCCGGTGACGCCTTCGCCTGGCGCCTGTTCCTGGTCGCGGGCGACCCGAACGACCCGGCCACCTACTTCGCCGGGTTCCCGAAGGACAAGGTCAGCCCGATCTCCTGCCCGGACAACGTGGCCTTCGATCCGCACGGCAACCTGTGGATCTCCACCGACGGTGCCCAGCTCGGCTCGCACGACGGCCTGTTCGGCGTCGCCACCGCGGGTGAGCGTCGTGGTGAGCTGAAGCAGTTCCTGACCGTCCCGAAGGGCGCCGAGACCTGCGGCCCGATCATCCAGGACAAGCGCGTGCTGGTCGCCGTGCAGCACCCGGGCGAGATCGACGGCGCCACCGTCGAGAACCCCGCCTCCGTGTGGCCCGACGGCCCGGGCAAGGTCGTCCGCCCCGCGGTCGTGAGCGTCTGGCGCAAGGACGGCCGCAACATCGGCGTCTGAGCGTGAAGTTGGGGCCATGTTTCACGTGAAACATGGCCCCGGCCCGTTCCGAGGCTCGTTTCCCGGCCTTCCCGGGCTCAACTGTCCGGGAAGGGAGGCAGGGTGAGCCTCGTCAGTGCGCCGCCGTCCGGCGCATTGCCGAAGCTCAACCCGATCTTCAGGACCGCGGCCTGGCCCGCCACGATGGTCAGGCCCAGCCCGTGGCCGCGCCCGCGCCCCGGATCCCCGGTGCGGAACCGCTGCGGGCCCCGCGCGACGAGTTCGGCGGGGTAGCCGGGCCCGTGGTCGCGGACCGCCACCTCGGGGCCGTCCACGGTCACCTCCACCGGTGGACTCCCGTGCTTGTGCGCATTGACCAGCAGGTTGGACAGGATCCGGTCGAGCCGCCGCCGGTCGCTGAGCACCACCGCGTCCCGTACCACCGTGACCTCCGCGGCCAGCCGGGTGCCGGCGACGATCCGGCGGACCGCCTCGCCCAGTTCGAGGCGGGTGAGGTCGGCCCGTTCGACCCCGGAATCCAGCCGGGAGATCTCCAGCAGATCCTCGGTGAGCCGGTGCAGGGCCTGGAGCCGGTCGTTGATCATCTCCTTGGGACGGCCCTCGGGCAGCAGCCCGGCAGCGGCGATCGAGCCGGTGAGCGGGGTGCGCAGCTCGTGCGCGACATCCGCGGTGAAGCGCTTCTCCGCCTCCAGCCGCTCCTGTAGGGACGCGGCCATCGAGTCCAGGGCGAGCGCCACGTCCCGCACCTCGTCGCGCGCTCGCGGGCCGTCGCTCGCCGCCCCGGCGGGGAAGCCCACCCGGGCATCGAGATCGCCGGCGCTGATCCGGCGGGCCACGGCGGCGGTGGTGGCCAGCCGGCGGCTGATCCGGTCGGCCAGGAAGAGGCCGGCCAGCGCGACCAGGCCCGCGGCGAGCACCGCGGAGGCCAGGATGGTGGTGTCCACGTCCCGGAGCCGGCTGCGGGTGCTCTCGTAAGGGAGCCAGACCGCCAGGGCCTTGCCGTCGGCGGGGCCGGCCGCCCACATCACGGGCTTGCCCTCGTGCTCGCCGACCATGCTGCCGGTCTCTCCGCGGGCCACCAGCCTGCGCAGGGGCGGGGGCAGGCCGGGCGGGTCCAGGGAGCTGTTCACATCGCCGTGCGTGGTGCCGTACTCGTAGTGCATGAGGGCGTGCTCGAGTTCGCGGCTGACGTCCTTGCGCACCTCGCCGGCGATCTGCTGGGACACCAGGTTGTGCACCAGGATCCCGAGGACGGCGGCGACGGCGCAGCACACGGCGGTGGTCGTGGCGGCGATCTTCCAGCGCAGACTGCTCGTCGCCCGCATCGCCGGCCGCCCTCAGATCTCGCTCGGGGGGCAGGGGGTGGCGGACTCCTTGAGGGCGGGGCACTCGTCGAGGGTCAGGGCGGCCAGGGCCATCGTTCCGGAGCCGGGGTCCCACACGTACTCGGAGATGGAGACGAGGGAGGGGTTGGAGGTGGGCTCGCGGACCGCGAGGTGGGCGGCGGCCACCTCGACCCCTTCCAGCACCCCGCGGCGGGACAGCACCCGGGTGATCGTGCCGTCCCGCACGGTGTAGACGCGGAGCTCGCTGAGCCGGCCGTCGATGTCCACGGCGGCGATCAGGTCGTCCTTGCCGTCGTCGGTGAGGTCGTGGAGCACGGGCGGGCGGACGGGGCAGTCCGGGCCGCCGTCCACAGGCTGTGTACAGAGCTTGAGGCGCTGCACGGCACGGGGATCCAGGAGACGGCCGGTGCCGGCGTCCTGGCGGGCGGCGGAGGTGATGTCGGCGCGGACCACGGAGAGGGCGTCGACGCCGCGCATGCTGCCGCCGGGGACGCGGGGGAGGCCGGGGACCGGGGCGGCCTCGCCGGGGCGCTCACCGGGGGTGGGGGGTGAGGGGTGGATGTTGCCCCACAGGGTCAGGGGGGCGTTGACCTCGCCGAGGTCACCCTCGCTCTGGAGGCCCTCGACGTCGGCGCAGCCGGTTGTCGTGGCGGCCGTGGTGAGGGCTAGGGCTAGGGCCAGGCTTGCGGCGCGCATGTACCGATGCTCTCCCGTTGACCCGGGGCGGGCCTGGGCGCGGGGCTGTTCGGGCGACCCCGGCCGCCGCCGGGCTGCGCCTGCGCCGCGTGGCTGCGGCCCGGCCCCGCGTGGCTGCGCCCCGGCCCCGCGTGGCTGCGCCCCGGCCCTGCTGGGCTGCGGGTGGCCTGTCCGGCCCGTGTACCGACTCGTCGTGCGCCTGCGCGGCGCCGCTGCCGGGGCGCTGCCCCGGACCCCGCGCCTCAAACGCCGGCGGGGCTGGGTATGCCTCAGGCGCCGCTAGGCGCTGTTGCGGGGGCTCCGCCCCAGGGCCCCCGCGCCTCAAACGCCGGCGGGGCCGGAGTGGGCTCGGGCGTCGGTGGGGGTGGGTCAGGGGGGTTGGGTGGTGATGGAGCGGGCGGCGTTGAGTTCTTGGTGGAGGGGGGTGAGGACGGTGGATCCGGGTGGGGGAGGGGTGGGGTGGGGCGTGGGTGGGGTGGGGTGGTGGCGGACCGAGTCGGCCAGGGTGTGGAGCTGGGCCGTGATGTCCGCAACCTCGGCCGCGGCGGGCGGCTGCGCCCCGTGGTTGACGCGGACCCGGGCCGCCGTCGTCGCGTCCACGATCCGCTCCACCGCCACCACCAGCGGCCACCAGGCCGCCGCCCGCTCCCCGGTCGGCGGGGGTTCGGTCAGGGCGCGCTGGAACTCGCTGCGGACGTCCGACAGGTCCCGGTAGATGCGGCGGCGGGCCTGCACCCGCGCCGTGCGGGCGGCGCGCAGGGCCGCGTCGGAGTCGACCGGCGCGAAGGCCCGTTCCACGTACGCGGCGGCGTCGTCCACCGCGTCCGCCAGCCGGTCGCCGATCCGGGTGTGCCAGCTCTCGGGCCACAGCAGGTAGCCGGCGATCAGCACGATCGCGCAGCCGATCAGGCTGTCCAGCAGCCTCGGCCGGATCAGGTCGAAGCCCGAGTGGTTCAGCAGGTCGGAGAGGAGCAGGATGACGGGCGTGATCGCGGCCGTCTGGAAGGCGTAGCCCTTCACGGAGAAGGCGGGGATGAGCGCGGCCAGCGCCGCCATCACGGGCACGTCCCACCAGCCGCGAGGCACCTCGGCGAGCACGGCGGCCGCGATGACCAGCCCGCCGGCCGTGCCCAGTGCCCGCAGCACCGCCCGGGAGAACACCGAGCCGAAGTCCGGCTTGAGGACGAAGGTGACGGTCAGCGCCACCCAGTACGAGCGCTCCACCTCGATGACGGACACCAGCACCTGGGCGAGGCCGATGCACAGGGCCAGCCGCAGGCCGTAGCGCCAGGAGGCGCCCGACAGCAGTGCGGTGCGGGCGGTCCTGCGGACGCGGATGCGCAGGGCGGCCGGGCGGCCCAGCCGGTCGTCGACGTTGTACCGGTCGGGGTCCTGCTCGTGCACGATGCCGGCCGCGTGCCGCAGGGCCGCGTCGATCGCCCGGGCGGACTGCACTCCTTCCGGCGGCGCGGGCAGGTCCAGGACGAGCGGCTCGGTGCGGCCCGCCTCGACGGCGTCGGCGAGCTGCCGGACCGCAGCGGGGATCTCCGGCGGCAGCGGACGGCCGCGCAGGTGCACCGCGGGGGCGGCCTCGACCAGTGGAATGACCGCGTTGAGCTGCGCCAGCATCCGTACCAGCGGGGGGTTCCGGCCGTGCACCCGGGCGCGCCGGCCCAGGACCAGGTCGTAGGCCTGGTTGAGGGCCTGGGTGACGGCGTGCCGCTGTTCCTCGTACGCCGGCCCGCCCGCCGCATCCAGCAGATCGGCGAGCGACCGGTAGGTGGCCGCGACCGCGGTGCGTTCCGGCAGCCGGCCGCGCAGCGGCCAGCCGAGCAGGGTGAGGAGGAGGACGAACAGGCCGCCCGCGGTGAGCAGCAGCGGCGCGGTCCACCACGGCTCGGGCATCGCGAGCCCCGCGCCGACCACGGCGTTGAGCAGGAGCAGCAGCCCCGAGACGGAGGCGACCGTACCGATCGAGGAGATCATCCCGGAGACCAGGGCGACCAGGGTGAGCGCTCCGACGGCGAGCCAGCCCTGGCCGTAGACGAGGGTGCCGAGGGCGACCCCGGCCGCGCCGAACAGCTGCGGCACGGCGATGTTCAGGATGCGCATCCGGTAGGCGTCGGCGGTGTCGCCGATGACCCCGGCCAGGGCGCCCATCGAGACCAGGGCGCCGTACTCGGGCTCTTCCACGGCGAACCCGACGGCCAGCGGTGCGGCCAGCGCGATGGCGGCCCGGGCGACGGCCGCCCACGGGACGGGGGCGCTGCTCGGCCGCAGGCCGCGCAGCAGCCATTCGGGCGGGGCGAGCGGATGGTGCCGGGCCCGGCCGGCCCGCTTCCCGGCCTGCTCGCCGGCCGGTATCTGTTCCGTGCTCATGCCGCTTCCGTGCCGCCGCTCGCGAATCGGTTCTTCTGTGACGTTATGCCGTGTTCCGAGCTTATGGGGTGCGGCGCAGACGGCCCGCCAGCCAGCCGCCGAAGGCTGCGGCGAGTCCGATGGCCAGGACGATCCACACGGTGGTGCGGAGGAATGCGGTGAGGGCGTCGTACACCGCCTCGGCGGCCTGGCGGTCGACGTCGGAGGGCAGATCGCGCAGGGCGATCCGGCGGCAGACGAGTACGGCGGCCCACAGCAGGACCGCCCCGGCGGCCACGCCGAGTCCGGCCGCCACCAGCGCCCGCCGCCGGCGGGCCGCGACCGCGACCGCCGCGACGGCGACGGCCACGGTCAGGACGGGAAGCCAGACGCCGGCGATTTGGAGCATGCGGAAGACCCTCCGGAGCGCGCCGAGATTGTCGTACTCCATGACCTTGATCTCGGTGTGGGTGACGGGAATCCGGTCGGCGAACGGCACCCCGTCGGCGACGAGTTCTCCCTTGACCTGGGCGATGACCGGGGCCACGTCGAAGGTGACGGCGTTGCCCTGCCCGGTGGTCAGCGCCCTCAGGAAGGCGCCGTGAGCGGCACGGTTGGCCGCGTCCCAGGCCGTCCGGTAGGCGGCGGTGCCGGCGAAGGACCGCATGGCCTCGTCCAGCAGGCTCTCCACCCCGCCCTGGAAGGGCCCGACGTCGATCTCGTCGGCGATCGCCCGGCCGGCCTGGGTGACCACGACCTCCTGGACGGCCGGGTTCTCGGCGAGCGGGGACATCGCGGCGGTGTAGCGGTCGACATCGCCCAGCTCCCGGTCGGCCCAGTACGCGACGGCGCTCAGCGGCACCAGGAGTACCAGGAGCGCGACGAGGGCCGCCGAGAGGAAGGTCCGCACGTCAACCAGGGAAAGCCAGGTTGGGCGCGGGGCGCCAGCGGTGTTGCTGCGTGCGGGTGTGCCCAGTACCCCGGAGGTGCTGACCCGTGAGGTCCTTGCCCTTCATAATCTGGACATCTAATATCCAGATTATGAAGATGAGCGAGGGCGTCGAGTGGGCGCTGCACAGCTGCATCAACCTGGCCTGGAGCGGGCCGGACCGGGCCGTCTCCGCGGCCCGCCTGGCCGCGTGGCACGACCTGCCCGCGGCCTACCTCAACAAGCAGCTGCAGGCGCTGGCCCGGGCGGGCATCGTCACCTCCACGCCCGGCCCGAAGGGAGGCTTCCGGCTCGCCCGCCCGCTGGACCGCATCTCGCTCATGGACGTGGTCACCGCGGTGGAGGGCCCGGACGAGGCGTTCCGCTGCGCCGAGATCCGGCAGCAGGGCCCCGGCGGGGGCCCGGCCGCCGCGTACACCTCCGCCTGCGCCATCGCCCACGCCATGACCCGGGCCGAACTGGCCTGGCGCCGCGAACTCGCTGCCCGGACCCTCGACGAGATCCGGCAGCAGGCGGAGAGCCAGGCCCCCGAGGCCCCGGAACGGCTCCGCGCCTGGCTCGCCGCCTCCTGAACCGGCCGACGCACAACGCACGACGCGCGATGCACGACGCACGACGCACAACGGACACGGACACGGACACACCTGAGGAGCTTGGAATGACCCGCAGCATCACCAACCCGGCAGGCCTCCACAACCCCACCGCCTTCGGCTACAGCCACATCGTCTCCGCCCCCGGCGAGCAGGTCTTCATAGCCGGCCAGTACGGCTCCGACGAGACCGGCCAGGTCGTCTCCGAGGACTTCGCCGCACAGGTCGAGCGGACCTTCGCCAACCTGCACACCGCCCTCGCCGCGGCCGGCCTCGGTCCCTCCGACGTGGTCCGCATCGGCACGTACGTCGTCGACCACGACCTGGCGAAGCTGGAGATCCTGCTGAAGCACCTGCACGCCACCTGGGGCACGGAACTGCCCGCGCAGACCCTCATCGGCGTCGCCTCCCTCGCCCTGCCCGGAATGCTCTTCGAGATGGACGCCGTCGCCGTCCGGGCCCCCGCCGCCTGACCTTTGATCCACTTGCCGCTGCGCGGCGGCGGGTGTGCCCTGGATGGATGGGGGGAGACGGAAGGAGCCCTGCCATGGCACATGCGGCACCCACCGCCCGCCGGCGGCACAGCGAGGACATGCACCACCTCAGCCGGAGCGCCTACACCCGGCCCCTGATGTGGGGCCTGGTCTACGGGATCTACGCGGCCTTCATGAAGCGGCAGATGGGGCCCGTCGACGCGGGCAACGTCTTCTACGGCATCCTGTGCGGCGCGCTCTTCGCGGCCTGCATGTTCGCCCTCGCCCGGATCGGCCCCGGCCTGCCGCGCGAGGCCCGCGCCGTCGCGTGGGGCGCCTTCGCCGGTATCGCCATCGGCTACCTCTACAGCCTCGCCGAGGAGAGCGTGCTCCGCTCCACCGGCATCGCCCTGGCCGTCGGCGCGGTCGTCGCGGCCATCGCCTTCTACCGCTATTACACCCGCGAGGACTGAGCACCACGGCGTACGCGATCGAAACCGCCGGCCTCGTCAAGGTGTTCGGCGACAACCGGGCCGTTGACGGGGTGGACCTCGCCGTGCCCGAAGGAACCGTCTACGGCATGCTCGGACCCAACGGGGCCGGCAAGACCACCACCGTGAAGGTCCTCGCCACCCTGCTCCGGCCGGACGGCGGCGAGGCCCGCGTCTTCGGCATGGACGTCGTCCGCGAGGCGGACGCCGTCCGCAGCCGGGTCAGCCTCACCGGGCAGTACGCCTCCGTCGACGAGGACCTGACGGGGACCGAGAACCTGGTGCTGCTGGCCCGGCTGCTCGGCCACACCCGGCCCGCCGCCCGCGACCGGGCCGCGCAGCTGCTGGAGGCGTTCGGGCTCACCGAGGCCGCCGGCCGCCAGGTCAAGAGCTACTCCGGCGGCATGCGCCGCCGCATCGACATCGCCGCCTCCATCCTCAACACCCCCGACCTGCTCTTCCTCGACGAACCCACCACCGGCCTCGACCCGCGCAGCCGCAACCAGGTCTGGGACATCGTGCGCGCCGTCGTCGCCCAGGGCACCACCGTGCTGCTGACCACCCAGTACCTGGACGAGGCGGACCACCTGGCCGCCCGGATCGCCGTCATCGACCACGGCAAGGTCATCGCCGAAGGCACCAAAGGCGAACTCAAGGCCTCCGTCGGCTCCGGCAGCGTCCACGTCCGGCTCCGCGACCCGGCCCAACGCCCCGAAGCCGTACGCCTGCTGGCCGGCGTACTCGGGGACGGGGAGGCGGTCCAGCCCGAACCGGACCCGGTGGCCCTCACCGCCCGCGTCGACCGGGCCGAGCAGGCCGCGGACGCGCTGACCCTGCTCACGCAGGCCGGGATCGTCGTCGACAACTTCGCGCTGGGACAGCCGAGCCTGGACGAGGTCTTCCTGGCGCTGACCGAGAGGGGGCCGGCGTGAGCCTGACCACCAGCGAACAGAAGGAGCTGGAGTTCGTCGCGCCCCGGGCCGACGAACTCGCCGCCCTGCTCGTCGGCGTACAGCGGCCGCCCCGGCCGAGCGCGCTGGCGACCTCGCTGACCTTCGGCTGGCGGGCCGTACTGAAGATCAAACACGTGCCGGAGCAGCTCTTCGACGTCACCGCGTTCCCGATCATGATGGTGCTGATGTACACGTACCTCTTCGGGGGCGCGCTCGCGGGCTCACCGCGGACGTACATCCAGACCCTGCTGCCCGGCATCCTCGTCATGTCGATCGTGATGATCACGATGTACACCGGGGTCTCCGTCAACACGGACATCGAGAAGGGCGTCTTCGACCGCTTCCGCACCCTGCCCATCTGGCGGCCGTCCACCATGGTCGGCTACCTCCTGGGCGACATGCTCCGCTACACCGTCGCCTCGGCCGTCATGCTCGCCGTCGGCCTGGTCCTCGGCTTCCGGCCGGCCGGCGGAGTACCCGGAGTGCTCGCCGGAGTCGCCCTCCTGATCGTCTTCTCCTTCGCGTTCTCCTGGGTGTGGACCATGTTCGGACTGCTGCTGCGGAGCGAGAAGTCGGTGATGGGCGTCAGCATGATGGTGCTCTTCCCGCTGACCTTCCTCAGCAACGTGTTCGTCGACCCGCGGACCATGCCGGGCTGGCTCCAGGCCTTCGTCAACAACAACCCCGTCACCCACCTCACCGCCGCCATCCGCGGGCTCATGGCGGGGGAGTGGCCCAGCACCGAGATCGCGTGGTCACTGGGGTGGGCGGGGCTGCTGGTGCTCGTGTTCGGTCCGATCACCATGCGGCTCTACAACCGGAAATGACCGGCCCCGGGGCCGGTTCCGGCCCCGGGCCCGTACGTTCCGGGAACCGGCGTTCCTCAGTCGGCCGGCGAGGACGCGGCTTCGGTGACGCGGGACAGGGGCCGGCTGCGACCGGGGCGTGGAGCGTCCGGGCCGGCCGGGGCCTCGGCCTCCACGGGGAGTTCCGGGTCGGCCGCCTTCGGCGGGGGCGGGGTGAAGCGGGCCGCCTCGGCGCGAATCATGGCGTTCAGAGCTGCGTACGGGTCGATGGGCATGACGGCACCTCGGGGTGTCGATGGGGGTGTGGGGGGTTACTGCCTGCCGCTCGGCACGGTCAGCACCTCAGCACCACGCTCCGGACCGCCCACCGGGACCTGCCCGGCTCCTGCAGCTCGTACGAGACGCCGCGCGCGGTCGGTGCCACGGACCACCGTGCGGCCGGCACCGGCGGCCGCCGGACCGGCACCGTTCCGCGCGCGGCCCCGCGTACCGCAGCCCGCAGTTCCGGATCCAGCGCGGGATCCGACTGCCCCTCGGCCGGGGCCGAGGGCTCGGCGGGGGCGGAGGAGGCGGGACGCGGATCCGCCGCACCGGAGGAGGCCCATGCCGCACCGGGGGCGAAAAGGGCGAGCAGCACCACACAGGCCCCCGTCAGGGCCCTCGTCAGCGCACACCGCGTCCCGCTCATGCGAGCCATGTGCCCCGACACGCCGACGGGCTCCCCGCCGGACGCGCAGAAGCCCCCGGCCGGAGGATCAACTCACCCCCTCGGCCGATACGCCCGGCGGGGTCCAGGGCCGGGGCGGCGGCGCTCGGCCCGGGATTTCCGAATCGAGCGGTCCGGGGGACTGATCAGACCGTCGCCAAGGCCACCGCCGCCGCGCCCATCAGGGCGGCGGCGAGGTGCACGGCGGGATGGCCGTAGTCGCCGGACCGGAGTTGGCGGAACAGGCCGCCCAGTGCGGCCAGGGCCGTGATGACGGCGAGTTGTGCCGGGAGGGGGCCGTCGGTGAGCGGGGTCAGGGCCAGCAGCACCGCGTTCAGCCAGAACGGAGCCGCCCCCGTCCAGCCCCGCCACTCCCGGATCGCCGTCTGCGCCATCCCCGGCCCCCCGCCGTCCGAACGTCTCAACCAGGAGGCTGCACCGCCCCCTTGACAGCTTCGCCGGGCGCGGGCGCCGCCACCAGCAGGCGTTCGGCAAGAACTCCGGAGACCAGGCCGAAACTCGCCCACCGGCTTGCCCGGAGCGCGAGCGAGGAGAACCGGACGCGAAACCCCGCACGCCCACCGGAATCGGCGGGCGTGCGGGGCGGTGGAACCTGCGACCGGGCGGGCCCTGCGGGGAGGCAGAACGGCCCGACGGCCCGGGCGGGAACGCCTAGGCGACGATCCAGTCGCTGGTCGCGATCACCGGCTGGACCCCGTCACGGTGGACGGTGCCCTCGATCAGGCCGTACATGCGGTCCGCGGCGAAGTAGACCTCGTTGTCGTTCTTGAGGCCGAAGGGCTCCAGGTCCACGAGGAAGTGGTGCTTGTTGGGGAGGTTCAGCCGGACCTCGTTGACCTTCGCGCAGTTGTCCAGCACCCGCTCGGCCATCTGGTTCAGGGTCTGCTGGAGCGAGTACGAGTACGTCTCGGAGAAGGCCTCCAGCATGTGCTTGCGGACCTTCTTGTACGACCGGTCCCAGTCGTACGAGGCGTCGTCCGCGGCCAGTGCCGAGTGCGCCCACCGCGCGGTGACCTTGGTGGCCAGGATGCGGTCGTACGCTTCCTTCAGCGTCGTGTACTTGTCCTTGATGTAGCCGTGGAACTCGGAGTTGGTCGAGTTCATCACGGTCAGGTCCTTCAGACCGGAGATGACCTGCAGGCCGGTGGTCTCGCTGTAGGTGATCTGCGCGGTGCGCACCTCCTGGCCCTTGCGGACGAAGGAGTGCTGCTCCTTGCGGCTCGGGACCGGGATCCGCTCCCAGGCGTACTCCTCGATCCGGATCTGGGCCTCGCGGATCGGGGTCTGGGAGGAGACGAAGTGCTTGGCGAGCAGGATGCCGAAGGCCTCCGGGGAGGCGATGCCGTGCTCCTTGCCGAACGCGTACACCGTGTTCTTGGTGGTGTCGGTCGGCAGGCAGTTGCTGTTGTCACCGGTCAGGTGGACGTCGCGGAACTCGCCGCGGAGCGCGACGGAGACGTTCAGGTCACGGATCTCGTGCCAGGAGCCGTCACTGCCCTTGCGGGTGACCGTGACGATGCGGTTCTCGGCCTTGCCGTACTGGTTCTGGGCCAGGACGTGCTTGCTCATGCGCTGACTTCCTTCGGGTACACGGAGTCCGGACGACGACTGGATCCCGTACGCCCGGCGTCCGGCGGGCCCGCAGCCCGCCCCCCGCCGTTCGGCCCCGGAGGACCGCCCCGGGACTGACGTGCATCCCGGTCCGTAGGTGCTGCTCCGGATTGCAGCATGTTTGCGTCCCGTTGGGACCGGGCCGAAACCTCCGAGAACGAGCACCCGCGGACTGGACGATCCACCGGTTCATGTCATGCCATGTGCGCGTCCGCGACGGCCAGCGCCCCGTCGAGGATCTCCAGCCCCTTGGCCGCGTCCGCCGCCGAGACGTTGCAGGCGGGCGCGATGTGGATGCGGTTGCCGGCCGTCAGCGGCCACAGGCCGCCCTTCTTGCAGGCCGCGGCGAACTCGGCCATCGGCGCGCTGTCGGCGCCGGAGGCGGCGTACGGGACCAGCGGCTCCCGGGCCTTGGGATCCCGTACGAGTTCCAGCGCCCAGAAGGTGCCCAGGCCCCGGACCTCGCCGACGGACGGGTGGCGCTCGGCCAGCTCCCGCAGGCCCGGGCCCAGCAGCTCCGCGCCGGTCCGGGCGGACTGCTCCACGATGCCCTCCTCGGCCATGGCGTTGATGGTGGCCACGGAGGCGGCGCAGGCCAGCGGGTGCCCGGAGTAGGTGAGTCCGCCCGGGTAAGGGCGGCGGGCGAAGGTCTCGGCGATCGCGGCGGAGATCGCCACACCGCCCAGCGGGACATAGCCGCTGTTGACGCCCTTGGCGAAGGTGATCAGGTCGGGGGTGACGTCCCAGTGCTCGGCGGCGAACCACTTGCCGGTCCGGCCGAAGCCGACCATGACCTCGTCGAGGACGAAGACGATTCCGTAGCGGTCGCAGAGCTCGCGGACGCCCGGGAGGTAGCCCGGCGGGGGCGGCAGCACGCCGGCCGCGCCGACCACGGTCTCCAGGATGACCGCGGCGATGGACTGCGGGCCCTCGAAGACGATGGTGTCTTCCAGGTGCCGCAGGGCGCGCTCGCACTCTTCGGCCTCGGTGGTGGCGTGGAAGGGCGAGCGGTAGAGGAACGGGCCCCAGAAGTGCACGACCCCGGCGGTGGCGGAGTCGTTGCCGAAGCGCCGGGAGTCGCCGGTCAGGTTGATCGCGCCGGTGGTGGCGCCGTGGTACGAGCGGTAGGTGCTCAGCACCTTGGGGCGGCCGGTGTGCAGCCGGGCCATCCGTACCGCGTTCTCCACGGCCTCGGCACCGCCGTTGGTGAAGAAGATCTTGTCGAGGTCGCCGGGGGTGCGCTCGGCGATCAGGCGTGCGGCCTCGGAGCGCACGTCCACGGCGAACCCGGGCGCAAGGGTGCACATCTTCGCCGCCTGCTCCTGGATCGCGGCGACGACCTTCGGGTGCTGGTAGCCGATGTTCGTGTAGACGAGGGCGCTGCTGAAGTCCAGGTAGCGGTTGCCCTCGTAGTCCCAGAAGTACGAGCCCTCGGCCCCGGCCACGGGGAGCGGGGCGATGAGCTCCTGCGCGGACCAGGAGTGGAAAACGTGCTTCCGGTCTGCCGTTCTGACGGCCTCGACATCTGCGTTCATACATCGAGAATAGGCGTCCGGGATGTGGACGCCCGGTGATGAGCCGCGCGATCCGTCAGGTTGGATTCCGCCCGGCCGATGCTCCCGGCCGCCGAGGCCCGCAGGAGGGGGTGGCCGCCGTGATCATCCGGTTTCCGGAGATCGGAAGTTTGCAGCGGCGGGGCGATCGGGAAGCCTGGGGGGATTGGGGTTGCAGGACCCGGGTAGGCGCGAACCGACAGGGCGAGGGGTGACGGAATCGGCGCTGGAGGCTGTCGTGGGTAGCGAAATGTGGGGCTACGCGAAGAGCAGCGGCCATGTCGCCGGTGCGGATCTCGCAGGGTTCCGCGTCGAGGCTTCGGACGGGCACATCGGCAAGATCGACAAGCATTCCGCGGATGCGGGCCGCTCGTACATCGTGGTCGACACCGGGCCGTGGATCCTGGGCCGGCACGTGCTGGTCCCGGCCGGACTGGTGCGGGACGTGGACCTGGAGAGCGAGACGGTCCACCTGGCCGCGACCAAGGAGCAGATCAAGGCCAGCCCGGACTTCGAGAGCGGGCAGCACGAGGACGATGTGGCCTTCATCCAGCTCATCGAGAAGTATTACGCCAATCGGCACATGTGAGCGGGGGAGGCCCGGGCGATGTCAGCACACTTCTCGGTCGAGGCGACGGCCGCCCAGGACGGGGGAACCGTCCTGGCGCTGGCCGGAGAACTCGACCACGACACGGCCGCCCCGCTGCGCGAGGCCCTCGCGCAGCTCGTCGGCGAGGCGGCGGCCCCGGCCGGGCAGCCGCCGCGTCGGCTGGTGGTGGACTGCGCCCGGCTCCGCTTCTGCGATTCGACCGGCCTGAACATCCTGCTGCGGGCACGGCAGGCCGCCGAGGACTCCGGGGGCGCCCTGGAACTCGCCGGGCTCCGGCAGCCGGTGGCGCGGATGTTCCGGATCACCGGGGCGGACGGGGTCTTCACCGTCCACCCGGACCTGGCGGCCGCGTACGCACACGGCGGTGACCACGGCGAAGACGGTGACGACGGGGGCAGGGGTGACGCACGATGACTGACGGTGCCGATGTCGGTACCGGCGAGGCCGGGAGGAACGGTGTCCGGGACGACGCCCGGGACACCCTCCGGGGCAACGCCCGGGAGCAGACGCGCCGGATCGTCCTCGGCGGCCCCCTCACCGGGGTGGTGACCCGCTGCCGGGACTTCACCCGGCGGGCGCTCGCCGACTGGCAGTGGATCGGTCACGGGGACGCGGCCGCAGAACCCACCCGTGACGGTTACGACGAGCGGGAAGAGCGCGAGGAGGCCGCGGAGGACGTGCTGCTGATGGTCTCCGAAGTGGTGACCAACGCCTGCATGCACGCCGGTGGCCCCAGGGAACTGGTCCTCCGCCACACCCCCGAGCGGCTGCGGATAGAGGTCAGCGACGGGAGTCCCGAGCCGCCGCGGCGCCGCCTTGGCGGCGACCCGGCCGTTCCGGGAGGGCACGGTCTGATCGTGCTGGAGCGGCTCGCACGGAGCTGGGGCTCGACGCCGTCGGCGGACGGTCAGGGCGGCAAGACGGTGTGGGTGGAGGTGCCGTGTCCACCGGTTCCGGATCAGCGAGCAGACCGGTACGGAGCCGCGCCAGCGTCCGGGTGAGCAGCCGGGACACGTGCATCTGGGACAGACCCAGCAGATCGCCGATCTCGGACTGGGTCAGTTCCCCGCCGAAGCGCAGCGACAGCAGCGTGCGCTCGCGCTCGGGCAGCTCCGCGAGGAGGGGCTTGAGGGACTCCACGCACTCGATGCGGTCGTAGGCCCCTTCCTCCTCGCCCAGGCCCGCGGTGGTGGCGTACGCGTCACCGTCCTCCTGCACCGGGGCGTCCAGTGAGCGGGCCGAGTACGCGTGGGCGGCCTTGCGGCCCTCGGCGAGCTCCTCCTCCGGCACCCCGAGCCGCTCGGCGAGCTCGGCGTCGCTGGGACCGCGCCCCAGGCTCTGCTCCAGCGCGTCGTAGGCCTTGGCGGTGTCGATGCGGAGTTCCTGGAGGTGGCGGGGGACCTTCACGGCCCAGCTGGTGTCCCGGAAGAAACGTTTGATCTCGCCGGTCACGGTGGGCATGGCGAAGGTGGTGAACTCCACCCCGCGCTCCGGATCGAACCGGTTGATGGCCTTGATCAGGCCGATCGTGCCGACCTGGATGATGTCCTCGACCGGCTCGCTGCGGTTGCGGAACCGCCGGGCGGCGTATTTCACCAGGCTGAGGTTGAGCTCAACGAGCGTATTGCGGACGTACGAGTACTCCGCGCTGCCCTCCTCCAGCTCGTTCAGCCGGCGGAACAGGGCCACCGAGAGGGTCCTGGCCTCCGCCGTGGTCGCCCGCAATGGCTCCTCGGGGATCTCCGGGAGCCCCGCAACACCCCCGGTCCGGGGCGCGGAGCGGGCCCGGGCCCGGGACGAGGTCTGGGCCCGGGACTCGGTCTTTGTCCGGGTCCGGGGCCGGGACTGGGTTCGGGAGGTGCCGTCCATTCGGTCCATGTGCGATCGCTCCTCCGGCGGCAGTGGGTCGCACCACGCGGACGCGCGCGGCGAGGCCGTCGTGAGCTGCTCTTTTGGATATACCCCCGCAACTCACCGCATACCCGTCCAGTATCCCGGGCAGCCGCCCGTCATGGCCGATGAGACCCTGGCCGCCGCGGTGGCCGGGCTGACCGCCGAGGTCGCCGGTCTGCATTCCGACCGGGCGCGTCGCAAGCTGCTCGACCTGGCCACCGGTGTGCTGGTCGACCAGCTGGGAGTGACCCCGGCCGTGGCCGCCGACCACCTGCTGGACCTCGCCGTCTCCACCGGCCTCGGAGCCGCGGACCTGGCGGCCGACATCGTCAACGCCGCCGCCGGCGAGCTGATCGCCGAGCCGCCCGCGGAAGCCCGGCGGATCCTGCGCCGAACGGCGGAGGTGCTGTCCGCCGACTCCGCGGGCGAAGCCGCCGAGACCCTGCTGGCCGGCGGGATGCGGCGGATCGGCGTACAGGCGCTCTACCTGTGGCGGCGGACGGACACCGACTGCCTGGAGCTGGCCGGGACGGCCGGGGCGGGCGCCCAGGAGAAGGTGCACTGGCAGTGGGTGCCGCCAGACACCACCTTGCACCGGGTGCTCTGGGACGGGCAGCCCTGGTGGGGCGTGGACGACTGGCTGCCCGGCGGCCCGGGCGGGCCGGGGAGCCTGCGGGCCGTGCTGCCGCTGCGCCGGCACGGCGGTGTGGTCGGGGTGGCGCTCGCGGTGTGGGCGGCGGGGACCGTGCCCGACTACCGCACGCGGTGGACGGCGCAGCTCCTGTGCGAGCCGTGCGGGGTGCTGCTGGAGAACCCGGACCCCCGGGCCGGGGTGCGCGCGCCCGTGCCCGAGTCGGCCCTGCTGGACCTGTTCGACCGGCCGGCGGCGCTGGTGGAGGCCGACGGGGTGGTGTCCTTCCTGAACGGGCCGGCGCGGACCGCACTGGGCGCGGTGCACGCCCCGGCCGGGCGGACGGCCGCGGAGGTCTTCCCGTACGCCTGGCCGTGGCTGGAGGCGGCCGCGGAGCGGAAGGGCGCGCAGTACCTGGGGCGGCTGGAGGACATGGACGACGTACGGGTGCTGCCGCTGGGGCGGGGCAGCGGGCGGGCGGCGGTGCTGTGGAGCACCGAGGCGCACGGCGAGGACGCCCTCGCCCGGGTGCTGGGGCGGCTGGACCGGGTCGCCCACTTCCGGGAGGACCTGGTCAGCGGGGCGACCCGGTGGAGCGCGGAGGCGTACCGGCTGTTCGGGGTGGACCCGGACCGGCCGGCCATCCCGCTGGCGCGGCTCGGCCCGCGGCTGGACCCCGAGGACCTGGACCGGCTGCAGGAGCTGGTCTTCCGGCTGGTGGAGCGGCACGAGGGCGGCCGGGCGGTGGTGCGTACGGTACGGACCGACGACGGGGTCCGGTACGTGCGGATCGCGGCGGAACCGCTGCTGACCGGGTCCGCGCTGACCGGGCTGACCGGCATCTACCAGGACGTCTCGGCGCTGCACCGCAGCGAGGTGGCGCTGTCGGCGGCCCAGCAGGACGCCTTCCAGCGGACCCGCTTCGTACGGCAGCTGCAGGAGGTGATCGTCCCGGCGGTGACCGTGCTGGCGGAGGCGCCGGGGCTGGAGATCGCGGCCCGCTACCGGCCGGCGGCCCATGACTACCGGGTCGGCGGCGACTGGTACGACGTCATCGCCCTGCGGGACGGCCGGGCGCTGCTGGCGGTGGGCGACATCGCCGGACACGGCCTCGACGCGGCCACGAGCATGGTGGCCCTGCGGAACGCGCTGCGCGGGCTGGCGGTCACCGGGGCCGGCCCCGGGAGGCTGATGGCCTGGCTGAACGAGGTCACGCTGCAGGCGCGCGGCCGGCCGACGGCGACGGCGGTCTGCGCCCTGTTCGACCCGGCGGAAGGCTCGCTGCGCTGGGCCACCGCCGGGCACCTTCCGCTCCTGCTGCTCCGCGAGGGCCGTGCCCGCTTCCTCCAGGCCCCGCACAACATCCTGCTGGGTGCGCTGCCGGGCGCGGAGTACGTGGAATCGGCGACCCGGCTGGCGGCGGGGGACGTGCTGCTCCTGTACACGGACGGCCTCGTGGAACGCCGGCACGTGGGGATGGACGAGAGCCTGGCCGCGCTGCGGGGCACGGCGGAAGGGCTGACGGGGGGCTCGGCGGAGAGCCGGGCGGATGCGCTGCTGGGCGCGGTGACGGGGGACACGGACGACGACACGAGCCTGGTGGTCGTCCGGGTGAGCCCGGCCTGATCGGCGAGACCCGCTAGAGGGCCACCGCGACCAGCGCGAGGGCCGAGCCGGCGAACACCACCGTGTGCCGGGCGTTCTGCAGGGCGCTCACCCAGGACGGGAAGGCGTCCTCGGCGGCCTCGAGCAGGGCCGGCACGTCGATGCGCTGCAGCACCGGGTCGCCCTTGCGCTCGAAGGCGGCCGACACGGACTGGGCGGCGGTCAGCTGGCTGTGCAGGATCAGGGCGTTCCCGATGAGCACGATCGACTGGAAGATCCAGGTCAGTGGCGTGGCCCAGGAGCTGTCGGCCAGGTGGAGTCCGGCGACTGCCGCCATCAACGCGGCGACGGAGAGCGGCGCGTAGGTCTCGTGGCCGCTCGCATCGAACCGGAGGTTGTTCGCCTCCAGGACGCCGAGGGGCACGCCCTGGCGTTCCAGCTCCGCCTCGGCGCTCGCCTTGGCGGCCGCGCCGTAGCGGTGGCGGACCAGCGGGATGGTCAGGAAGGCCACGGCGACGAGCAGCTGCGCGATGGCGGCGACGGTGTTCATGACGGGGCTCCTCGATCGGCGGCGCAATGACTTGCACTGCGTTCAAGTCGAAGGTAGCCCAGCACTTGAACGGCGTGCAAGTGCTGAATTGAACTTTGTGCAACCGTCGTGTGCGTGCCTTATCGTGTGGGCATGCCGCGCGACACGCTGACCCGGGAACAGATCATCCGGACCGCCATCGAACTCCTGGACGAAGACGGCCTGGAAGGCCTGAACATGCGCAGCCTGGGCCGGCGGCTCAACTCCGCCGCCACCGCCGTCTACTGGCACGTCAAGAACAAGGACAACCTGGTCACGCTCGCCGGCGACCGGGTGTGGGGCGAGATCGGGCTGCCCGACCTCGACGCGGTCGACTGGCGCACGGCGGCCACCGCCATGGCCTCCGACCTCTACGCCATGTTCACCCGGCACCCCTGGCTGGTGCAGGCCTTCGCCTCGCACCTCTTCTACGGCGCAGGCAAGGCCCGCCACGACGACCACAGCCTCGCCGTCTACGAAGCGGCCGGCTTCTCCGGGCCGGAGGCGGACCAGGCCGCGGCCACCGTGTTCACCTTCGTCCTCGGCAATGCCCTCGGCAGCTCCGCCACCGCCGCCCTGACCCGGCAGCTCGACCGGGACGGCGGCAATGCGGAGGAGGTCCTCCGGGAGACCATGAAGCAGGCGGACGAGGTCGCCCTTCAGTTCCCGCGGCTCCGCAGCCGGATCGAGGCGCCGGACGCCGCCTACGCCGATGCCCCGGCCGGCAGTTTCGAGTTCGGCCTCCGCGCCCTGATGGACGGGCTCGAAGCCCAACTCGCCTCCCGCTGAACGCGGTCCGCCCGTCCGCGGACGGGCTGACGGGCGGGCGGGTCGGGCGGGCGGACGGGTGGTGCCGGGCGGTTCGGGTAGGGGGATCAGCCGAGGTGTTCGCGCCAGGCTGCGGCCGAGCTCGGCGGCAGCAGGTCCGGGCCGGCGGGGCGTTCCGCCGCCAGGACGGACGTGGCGATCCGTACGAAGTCCCAGAAGTCCGTGCCCGGATCGGCGGGGTCGACGATCCCGGTCAGCTCGTCCCAGGTCAGCGGGGCGCCGGAGGCGATCGCGGCGCGCAGCCGGTCCACCCCGGCACCGTCGGCCGGCCCCGCTGCCTGCGCCTTCAGCCTGGTCAGTGCCTCCTCCAGGTCGAAATCCGAAGCCGGGCAGGCCGCTTCGACCTCGGCGATCTCGGTGGCCGCCCGGGCGGCGGCCTCCTCCGGCCGCCCCGAGGCGACCTCGCGCAGGAGCCGGCGCCGGCCGGGACGGTCCAGCAGGATTCCCGTCTCGCGGACGACGTCGGCCGGTTCGTCGGCGACATGAACGAAGTTGATGATCTGGTTGGGCGGGTCCAGCACCGAGCGGAGGTGCTCCGGACCGCGCTGCTCCGGGTTGGCGGAGCCCTTGAGGTCGGCCAGCCGGACCGACCCCGGAACCACGCCGTCGTAGCGGTCGTCGCGCAGGATCAGAAGCACGGAGTCCGCCGGGGCGTGCATGAGCGACATCAGCTCGAGCCGGTCGGTGGTGTAGACGTGCCAGTTGTACCGCCAGAGTTCCCGCATCGAGTGGCGGTTGTGGCGAATGCGGGCACTGCCGCTGAAACCGTTCTCGGCGAGGTAGTCCAGCGTCCGGCCGGCGCGCCGGGCCGCGATCGCGTCGACCTTGAAGCTCAGCAGGGCCAGCGGTGCCAGGGCGGCAGCGAGGCCGGCACCCGCGGTCCGAGAGCACGGAACCGCTGGAGAGCGCCGCCTTCGGCGCCCGCTCCCGGGTCCTCGAACCGGCCGTACGGGTGCGCACCCAGGACGAGTTCACCGCCCGGCTGTTCGGTTCGGACCGGATCCCGGACCGCGCTCCTGCCCACCGCGCCGCCGTCGGCCGGGGTGCCTGACCCCGACCGCCGCGGGGACGGTCTCGCGCGGGCGGCGACGGCGGTCGGCGACCGCTGGAGCCTGCTGCTGCTCCGGGAGATCGCCTGCGGCAGGGTCCGCTTCGACCAACTCGCGGACGCACTGCCCATCTCCCGCAAGGTCCTCGCCGACCGCCTGCGCACCCTCACCGGACACCGGATCCTGGAACGCCGGCCGTACCGGCAGCGCCCGCTGCGCCACGAGTACCTGCTGTCCCCGCGCGGCCGGGCGCTCGTACCGGTCCTGGAAGACCTCCACAGCTGGGGCGCGGACTGGCTCACGGACCATCAGCCGGGCACCGATACCATCTCAACTTCGTGATGATCACAGGGGGATGGATGTCGAACGCCGACCATGCCGTGCTGAGCCCGCTGGGGCCGAACGACCCGGCGGAGATAGCCGGCTACCGGCTGCTCGCGCGGATCGGGGAAGGCGGAATGGGATCCGTCTACCTCTCGCGGACCCGGGGCAACCAGCCGGTCGCGCTGAAGGTCATCCGCCGCGAGTTCGCGCAGGAGCAGGACTTCCGCACCCGCTTCGAGCACGAGGTGCAGGCGGCCCGCCGGGTGCAGGGCTACCACATCGTGCCGGTCGTCGATCACGACACCAGCGGTGAACAGCCCTGGCTCGCCTCCGCGTACGTGCCGGGGCTGGCGCTCGACGACGCCCTCGCCCTGCACGGGCCGCTGCCGCTGCCCGCCGTGTTCCAGCTGATCGGCTGCACCGCGCAGGCGCTGCATTCGGTGCACGCCGCCTCGGTGGTGCACCGGGACCTCAAGCCCAGCAACATCCTGCTGAGTTCGAACGGCCCCTGGGTGATCGACTTCGGTATCGCGCGGGCCACCGACACCACCCAGCTGACGCGCAGCGGCGGCTTCATCGGAACCCCGCAGTACATGTCGCCCGAGCACGCACTGGGCCGGACGGTCACCCCCGCCACCGACATCTTCGCGCTGGGGCTGATCGCCGCGGTCGTGGCCACCGGCCGCCATCCGTACGGCGACGGCGCGGGGATATCCATCGCCGCCTCGATAGCCAACACCCCGCAGCAGGCGCCGGACCTGAGCGGCTACCCGGACCGGCTCCGGCCGCTGCTGGAGCGCTGCCTGGCGGCCGACCCCGAGGCGCGGCCCGGACCGGCCGAGCTGGCCGAGTGGTGCCGGCAGGCGTCCGGCCGGGAGCTGCGCGACTTCCAGGACTGGCTTCCGGCCCCCCTGGCCGCGGAGATCGCGCGGCGCGAGCAGCTGGCCCAGACGCCGCCGCAGCCCCGGACCCAGACTCCGCCGCCGCCCGCCTACAGCCCGACGTACGCGCCGGCCCAGGCGCCCGCCCCGGGCGGGCAGGCGTACGTACCGACGCAGGCCCCGTCCGGACCGCAGCCTCCGGCGTACGCGCCGACTCAGGCCCCGTACGGACCGCAGCCTCCGGCGTACGTACCGACGCAGGCCGCGTCCGGTCCCTTCCAGGCGGCGTACGCGCCGACCCAGGGGCCGGCCGCCTACGGGACGCCCACGGCCCCCGCCCCGGCACCCGCGCCCGCATCCTCGTCCGCGGGCCGTGGCCGCAGCCGGGTGCCGCTGATCGTCGGTGCAGGTGTTCTGGCCGTCGTCCTGGCCGGCGGCGGGACCTGGTTCCTCACCCGGGACGACGGCAAGGGCGCCGACCGGAAGAAGGCCGCGGACCAGCCGAAGGACACGGGCCCGGTGGCGCAGGCCGACGGCACCCCTGCCGCCCCTTCTTCGTCCCCGTCCCCGTCCTCGTCCCCGTCCCCTTCCGCGCCCGCCTACACGGTGGTGTTCAAGGACAAGCCGCTGAAGCTGCTGGCGACCCGGGAGTTCGGGAATTGGAATGAGGTCGACCTCGACTTCCCCAAGGTGGCGCCGTGGGGATCGGACATCAACAGCGGCGACCGGGAACTCCGGATGGGGTACGAGGACGTCGAGAGCAGAACGTCCTTCGGCAAGAGCAAGGGCACCACCCCCGAACTCTGCGAGACCGGGGCCGCCACCGACCCGATCCCCAACCGGCTGAAGGAGGCGGACCTCAACGGGGCGGACAGCACCATCGTCAAGGGCGATCTGCTGTGCACGGTCACCTCCAAGGGCAACCTGGCCATGATCAGGATCGTGAGCATCGAGCCCTCGACCGACAAGACCTACACCGTCCCGACTTACCAGACCGAAGTCACCCTCTGGAAGCGGAAGCCCTAGGCCCGGGTGAAGACGGCTTCCGGTTGAGGGTTCGCGTGATCGGCGTAGCGTGAAATCAGGACCAGTAGGGGGTCTGCACGCGGGGGAGCCCGATCGAGAGAGGCGTTGCCATGGCCGTCGTGATGACCTTCGTGTGGCCCGAGATCACACCCGAGTTGTACGACACGGTGCGCGAGCGGGTGGGCTGGGAAGAGGACGCTCCGGACGGGTGCGTGCTGCACGCCTGCTGGTTCGCCGCCGACGGCTTCCGCGTACTGGACATCTGGGAGTCGGAGGAGCACTTCAGCCGGTTCATCGCCACCCGGATCGAACCCGTGCTCAAGGGCGAGCTGGGGGTGACGAGCGACCCTCAGGTGGAGTTCAACCCGCTCTACCGGCGCTTCGTCGCCCCGGGCGTCAGCGGCGCCGCCTGACCGGATTCAGTCGGTGTTCCGCTGCGCCTGTGCTGCGGCGCGGCGGTACTCGGCGTTGATGCGCTGGGCCTCTTCGAGCTGGTCTTCGAGGATGACGATGCGGCACGCGGCCTCGATCGGGGTGCCCTGGTCGACGAGTTCCCGGGCACGGGCCGCGATCCGCAGCTGGTACCGGGAGTAGCGCCGGTGCCCGCCCTCGGAGCGCAGCGGGGTGATCAGACGGGCCTCTCCGATGGCGCGGAGGAAGCCCGGGGTGGTGCCGAGCATCTCGGCTGCCCGGCCCATCGTGTAGGCGGGGTAGTCGTCGTCGTCCAGCCGGCCGCCGAGCGCATTATCCGCTGTCATCTGCACCTCTTCTTGGGAACGCGTCGAGGGGCCCTGGTGCCGTACGGCACCAGGGCCCCGAAGGAAATTCAACACCATCTGTCGGCCCTAGTGGTGCGCCGACCTTCTGTTTCCGCCGCCTCGTCCCGAAGGTGGGCGAGCGTGCGGGGATCGCGGATGCGTGACCGGGGACCACCTTCCAATCCGGGGTCTTGCGGTACCCGGGCTGAACTTCCTCGCCCGGGCGATCCTGATGGCGTCTGCCTCCTCCGTTCTTCTGACCTTGGGTACGAGAAAAACCATAATCACGCGAGCGGCCAATGTCTACTGTGGCCACAATAGATTTTTGGGTGTTCAAGTGCGAGGTAATCGATCTCGAACAGTCCGGGGCCCGAGGCGGCCCGGAACGCAGTGAGGGCCCGACCGGCGCGCGCCGGTCGGGCCCTCACTGCTGCTTTCGGTGTCTCAGACCGAGATCACGTCCCGCTGGTGCCGGTGATGTCGCGCAGGCGTACCCGATCCGTGTACGCGGCCCCGTCGCGGACGGCCCCGAGCTGGGCCCGGGTGACCAGGCCGGTACGCCGGCCGTCGTCGTCGCAGACGAGCAGGTGCTCGGTGCGGGCGCCGGCCATGACGGACAGGGCCACCTCGACGGTCATGTCGGCACAGACCTGCGGTCCGTCCTCGTGCGCCTCGCCCACGGCCTCGTACACGTACACGTCCGCGTCAACGGCCTCGTCCACGGTGTCGATCATCGGCTAGGCCGCCGTCGCGTCGGCGGCGGACGGCCGTCGGCCGGCCCGGCGGGCCGACTGCGAGGGGCGGCCGCGACGGGGTCGGGAGGCGGAGCTGCGCGGGGCGCGCTCGGCCACCGGGGCCGTGATGGTTACCGGGATGCCCGAGGGGGCCTGCGCGCCGGTGATGCGGTTCAGCTCGGCCTCGCCGGAGCGGACCTGGGTGACCTGCGGGCGGATCCCCGCGTCGGCCATGAGGCGGACCATGCTGCGGCGCTGGTTCGGGGTGACCAGGGTGACCACGCTGCCGGACTCGCCCGCGCGGGCGGTACGGCCGCCGCGGTGCAGGTAGTCCTTGTGGTCGGTCGGCGGATCCACGTTGACGACCAGGTCGAGGTTGTCGACGTGGATGCCGCGGGCGGCGACGTTCGTGGCGACGAGCACGGTGACGTGCCCGGTCTTGAACTGCGCCAGCGTACGGGTGCGCTGCGGCTGGGACTTGCCGCCGTGCAGCGCCGCGGCCCGCACGCCGCAGTCCAGCAGGTCGCGGGTCAGCCGGTCGACGGCGTGCTTGGTGTCCAGGAACATGATCACGCGGCCGTCGCGCGCGGCGATCTCCGTGGTGGCGGCGTGCTTGTCGGCGTCGCGGACGTGCAGCACGTGGTGCTCCATCGTGGTGACGGCGCCGGCCGAGGGGTCGACGGAGTGCACGACGGGGTCGGTCAGGTAGCGGCGGACCAGCAGGTCGACGTTGCGGTCCAGGGTGGCGGAGAACAGCATCCGCTGGCCCTCCGGACGGACCTGGTCGAGCAGGGCGGTGACCTGCGGCATGAAGCCCATGTCGGCCATCTGGTCGGCCTCGTCCAGGACGGTGATGCCCACCTGGTTCAGCCGGCAGTCGCCACGGTCGATGAGGTCCTTGAGCCTGCCCGGGGTCGCGACGACCACCTCGGCTCCGCCGCGCAGCGCGCCGGCCTGCCTCCCTATCGGCATCCCGCCCACGACCGTGGCCAGCCGCAGCTTGACCGCCCGGGCGTACGGGGTGAGCGCGTCGGTGACCTGCTGCGCCAGCTCGCGGGTGGGGACCAGGACCAGGGCCAGCGGCTGCCGCGGCTCGGCGCGCTGACCGGCGGTGCGGGCCAGCAGGGCCAGCCCGAAGGCCAGCGTCTTGCCGGATCCGGTCCGCCCGCGCCCGAGGGCGTCGCGGCCGGCCAGGGTGTTGGGCAGGGTCGCCGCCTGGATCGGGAACGGAACGGTCACGCCCTCCGCGCCGAGCGCGGCCAGCAGCTGCACGGGCATGTCGAGGTCGGCGAACGTCTCGGCGGCGGGCAGCGCGGGGGTGATCGTCTCGGGGAGCGTGAACTCACCCTGGAAGCCGCGGCTCGTGCGAGTGCCGCCGCCGCTGCCGCTGCCGCTGCGGGTGCCGGTGCGGGCCCCGGTACGGCTGCGGGAGAAACGATTGTTCGTGCGTGTGCGGTTCAATACAGAACCTTCCTTGATGCGGCACGTATCAAGGAATTCCCCACCAGGTGAGAACTGCAAGAACGAGCCGAAATGAAAGCGAAGGCGGATCCGGCCGCACCTCGCAGAAAAATGCAACGAGCTGGGGCCCGCACCCCAAGGTGCGGGCCCCAGCTCGTACTGCGGCGCATCAAGCGCCGACGTCAGCGTCAGGCAGAGACGATGTTCTCGGCCGTCGGGCCCTTCTGGCCCTGCGCGATGTCGAAGGTCACCTTCTGGCCCTCCTGCAGCTCGCGGAAGCCCTGGGAGGCGATGTTCGAGTAGTGGGCGAACACGTCAGCGCCGCCACCGTCCTGCTCGATGAAGCCGAAGCCCTTTTCCGCGTTGAACCACTTCACGGTGCCAGATGCCATGTCAATCTCCTTTGGGGCAGTGCTCGGAGTCCGCACCGTGCGGACTCCGTGTCGCCGCGTTGATTGCCCCGTCCGGAAAATGACCCGGAATTGACTCGAAAGATCTGGGAACCACAACTGCAACTGAGATCGACAGTAGCACGGTAAAGTCCGCCCTGCGCGGTGAATAATTCCACTCGGCCTGTCGCGTGAGAAACCCTCACCGCGCGTCGTCCCGATTTCTTATTTCGCCGCAGCAGATATTGTTTCGGCGGGAAGCAGCTCGGTGACGACGAAGGCGACCACGGCCGCCAGGATCACCACCGGCATCATGGCGGAGCCGCCCAGAAGCAGGATCACCAGCACCACGCTGCTCACCGGCAGCCGCAGGGTGATCGCCGAGGCCGCCGCCATGCCCGCCGCCATCGCGGGTACGAGGCCCAGGCCCGGCAGTGGCGCGAGCAGCACGCCCGCCGCGGCGCCGAGGAACAGCGCCGGGAACACGGGGCCGCCGCGCAGGCTGCCGAGGCAGAGTGCGTAGGCGGCGCCCTTGAACAGCAGGACGGCGAGCAGCGCCCCCACGCCCCAGCCGTGCGGATCGGCCGCCAGCCCCGCGAGCGCGGCCTGACCCGAGGACACGACTTCGCCGGACGAGCGGCCGGTGATCAGCGCGTACAGGGCGGCGCAGGCCGCGGCACCCAGGGCGCACAGGACGGTCCGCCTCAGGGGCCGTGCCGTGACGTACGCGGCGATCAGCCGGGCCCCGGCCAGCAGGGGGTGCAGGACGGCGGCGAGCGCCACGGCGATGGCCAGCGCCCAGGCCACGTCCGCCACGTCCAGGTGGGGGACCGGGGCGGACAGGTTCAGGGACAGGTCCCCCGTCGCCAGGCCGGTCCAGCGCCCGAGGCCCGTGAACACCAGGGCGCCGACCCCGCTGGACAGCAGGGCGGGCAGCATGACCGCGAACAGCTGCGGCCCGCCCACGCCCGCCACCTCGATGAGCAGCACCGCGGCGACCAGCGGGTTGCCGAAGATCGCGGATACGGCCGCCGCGGCCCCGGCCGCACCCAGGAGCGCGGTGCTCTGCGCGGTCGCCGGCGCCTGCGCGAGGTCCCGGAACAGCAGGGCCAGGCCGCCACCGAGGGCGATCAGCGGGGCCTCCGGCCCCAGGACGGCGCCGAACGGCAGCGATGCCGTCGCCGCGAGCAGCACCCCGGGCAGCGCGACCGGGGAACCGCCCTCCGCGTGCAGTCCGGAAGCCGGGATGTTGCCGCCCCCGCCCGGCAGGTGCGTGGCGACGAGGCCGACGACGGTGCCGGCGACCAGCAGCAGGGGGAACGGCCACCACCAGGGCGGGGTGTCGCGGCCCATCGCCTCCGGGAGGCCGGTCCACAGGACGTGCTCCAGTTCGTGCAGCGCCACGAGGAACCAGAAGGCCGCGAGGGAGACCGGGATGCCGATGAGGGCGCAGAAGACGAGCGCCTTCAGATAGCCGGGCCGGCGGAGCAGGTGCCGCAGGACCTCCGCTTCCTCCGGCTGCGCAGCCCCGTCGGCCGACGGGTCGGATCGGGGACGCGGTTCCTGGTTCCGGCTGCTCATGACTCCTCCTCGGAGGCGGGGGGCGCCGTCTCCCGTCTCCGTATCCCGATCTCGACCGCGCCGAAGAGGACTTTGGCGATCACTCCCACCACGATCAGGTCGGCGACCATCTGCACGGTGGTCAGCGCACGGCCGGCCTCGGTGGTGGGCACGACGTCCCCCAACCCGACCGTCGCGAACACCGTGACCGTGAAGTAGAGGGCATCCGTCCGGCTCAGCGGCTCCGAGAACGACTCGGGCACCTCCTGGGCCAGCACGAAGTACGTCGCGGAGAACAGCACCAGGAACAGCGGCACGGCGGTGGCCAATGCCTCCAGGGCGCGCAACCGCGGGTACTGCGCACGGGTGATGGCCGAGGTCTGCCACACGACCAGCCAGCCGAAGAGCACCATGCCGAGCACGAGCAGGGCCACGGTGACGACACCGAAACCGCGGTCCAGCGGGGCCAGGTAGAACCACGCGGTGAGCAGCACCACGGAGGCCGCCGAACGGAGTGCATGGCCCATCAGCGCACGTCGCCGCTGCCGGGCTGCGTTGCGTTCCATGGCTTCAGGAGACCGGGACGAAGGCCATCCCGCGACCGGAGCCGTGAGCACGGCACCCCGCCGGCTAGGCACCGCCCACGCGGGCCGCCCAGACCAGCGGGTAGGACTCGCTCCCGGTCCGTTCGACCCACCGCAGCCGGTCCCGTACGCTCGCGCGCCGGTCCTCGGGACATCGCTCCAGCAGCCTGCCCAGCAGGTCGCGCATTCTGCGGAGTGCCATCGGGGAGCCTGCGGCCGCGAAGACCAGGTCGTCGGCGGCGGTCGCGACGTACTGCTCCCAGCCGGGTACGGGGACCGTCACCCGCAGCCGGCCGGCTGCGTCGTGGAAGCGGCCGATGTCCAGCTCACGGTCGACGAGGCGGGTCAGCAGGTCCTCCAGGCGGTCCATGCTCTCCACCGCCGTGGCCGGATCGTTGACCGCCGGGGAGAGGGCCCGCAGCGCGATGTCGGCGAGCAGCCTGAACGGCAGCTCGGGATCCTGGTCGAAGGTGCGCTCGACCCCGGTCACCACGGCTCTGCGCAGCACCGCCTCGGACAGCTCGCCGCCCGTCACCTCGGCCAGGGCCATGCCCCGCGACACGGCCCGACCCGGGGCGGCGCGGAAGACGAGGGAGCAGTCGTGCTCCTCCGCTACGCCGACCAGCGCGGCCACGTCGATCTGCTGGACCACGACCGCCGGTCCGGACCAGCGGACGGTGCTGGTGCCGGCCGCCGAGGGCGGTACGGCGGAGGCCCGGCCGGGGGCGTTCGGCGGCCCGTACGGCCGCACGTACAGCGCGTCGAACAGACGGTGCGCGCGGTCCGCGATCGCGGTCAGCGAGTGGGCGAGCTGGATCGAGCTGAACGCCTTCGTCTGCAGCGTCCGCATCAGCCCGAGCGCGACCAGCGAGAGCATCATCGCGGCGCCGGGGACGAAGGCCGACACGTTCCCGCGGGTGCCGATGGACAGTCCCGCGGTGATGCAGAAGACGAACACCCCGACGGTGAAGGCGAAGGCGCGCCAGACGATGGGTTCGTCCCGGAAGAGGCCGAGGCGGGGGGTGAACGCGCTCGCGGAGAACTGCACGACCAGGAACAGCATCGAATAGATGAGGGTCACCAGGCTGATGACGCCGAATCCGGCGGTGAAGAGCAGCGTCGCCACGCGTCCGGCTTCCACCCGCGGTCCCACCTGGAGCATGGGAGCCAGCAGCCCGAGCACCAGCCCGACGACCGCACAGACGAGCTGGGACAGGTCCCGGCGCATCGCGCGCCTGGGCCGGTGGAACAGCGTGCCCCGCTGACCCGAGCCGGACATCCAGCCTCCTCCACGGCAGCCCCCGGGGAGGATGCAATCACGGGAGCAACGAGACCAGGGGGCGAAATGCCGGACGGCAACCCTTCCATCCCCCTCGTCGGGCTCGCCGGCCGAGTCCGGCTGTGGGCCGGGCGCCATGGCCGGCTCATCCGTCTACCTCGCCGTCCGCATGCGGCGCTCCCCGCCCCTCCGGCTCCGCTGACCCGCCCCCTGCTGCGCGACGATCGCGACGACCGCGACGACGGTGACGACGGTGACACAACGACCCCGGCACATTCACACGCCGGGGCCGCTCTTCCAGGTCGCCACACGTGAGAGTGCACCGACCCATTTACCATGTTATACCCCGTGCGGATTGCTGGCATATTGCGCAGAAAATCGGCCCGGCTTGCGATTGATCCAGGCGGAATCGAACCGGTCGACGGCGCTGCGCCGCAGGGCGGTTTACCCGTGCGCGACACGGTGCAGAGGCGGATCAAACCGTCCCTGGGGCATGGCATTCTGCTCGCCAGCGCAAGGTCTTTGGAGCGGAGGTACGCGCACCGTGGGTGTCCAGGCCAATCCCACCGTCAGCAGGCGTCGACTCGGGGGGAATTACGCCGGCTTCGGGAGATCAGCGGTATGACGACGCAGCAGGTGGCGGGGCGCCTGCTGATCTCGCAGCCCAAGATCAGTCTCATGGAGAACGGCCGCCGCCTCATCAAGCCGCGCGACGTGCGCGATCTCTGCGGCCTGTACGGAGTCCGGGACCAGCGGCTCGTGGACCACCTGATGCAACTGTCCAGGGAATCCGGCCGGCTGGGGTGGTGGAACGCCTACGGCGACGTCCCGTACGGCGCGTACATCGGCCTGGAGGCCGAGGCCGCCGCGATCCGCTCCTACGAGCCCCTGGTGATCCCCGGCCTGCTGCAGACTCCGGCCTACGCCCGGGCGGTCATCGCAGGAGCGACCCCCGATGCCAGTGCCGAACAGGCCGGCGCGCGCCTCCAGGTACGGCTGCGCCGCCAGGATCGGCTCAAGGCTCCGGGCAAACCCCTGCGCCTGTGGGTCGTGCTGGATGAATCGGCGCTGCGGCGCGTGGTCGGCAACCGCGAGGTCATGCGCGAGCAGTTGGAGCATCTGACCCACCTCGCCGCCCAGCCCCACATCACTTTGCAGGTGCTTCCCCACGATGTGGGGGCACATCCGGGTGTCTCGGGACAGTTCCTGCTGCTCGAGTTCGCCGACGCCACCGACGTGAGCGTGGTGTATCTGGAAAGGTTCACCAGCGACCTCTATTTGGAGAAACGATCCGACGTGCGGCGATACAGCGACATGTATGCGAACTTGCAGGCCCAGGCGCTGAGTCCGGACAGCACCCGGAAGTTCATCAATGAAGCCATCAAGACGTACGTCAGTGTGGAATTCCGGCCGGACGGCGACCCGTTATCGCTGCCGCGCCGGTGACCGCCGTGCGGTACCGGCTCGTTGCCGACCGGACCATGGCATATGGCATATGGCATCGACAGCCTTTCTGCGCCTACCCGCTGAGCCCCTGGACGACGTGTCCAGGGGCTCAGTCGCCGCATGGCGGACCAGACGGGTCCCATGGGCTTGATCGGGCCTAGTGCTGTCGAGTTGCGGTACCTCGCCGGTTTCTCTTCACGGCGAAGAGGGCCGAGCCTGCGACGAATACCAGCGCGGCTGCGGAGGCGGCCATGATGCCGGTCCCGCTGCCTGCGTCGGCCGCGGCGACGTCTGACGGCGCCCCCTCCGGCTGCCGGTCGGTGGCGGCGTTCACGTGGGCGACGTTGATGCCCCTCGCTGTGCGGCCGGGAAGGTGGCTCAGAGCATCGTCGAGGCCACCCGGCAGGAAGTCGGCCCACGGGGGCTTGCCCGCGTCGTGGTCGTCGGCCCACGGGGGCTTGCCCGTGTCGTGGTCACCGGGGCCGGGGCCGGGGCCGTGCTCGTTCCCGTCCTCGTCGTGGTCGCCGTCGTGGCCGTGGTCGTGGTCGTGATGACCGTGGCCGTCCTCGCCCTTGTCACCCGGCTCGCCCTTGTCGCCACGCGGTCCCTTGGGCCCGGCAGGCCCGGCAGGCCCGGCGGGTCCGGCAGGTCCGGCGGGTCCGGCGGGTCCGGCGGGTCCGGCGGGTCCCGCGGAACCGGTGGGCCCGGCGGGTCCGGCAGGTCCGGCAGGTCCGGCAGGTCCGACGGAACCGGTGGGTCCGGCAGGTCCGGCGGGTCCGGCGGAACCGGTGGGTCCGGCAGGTCCGGCGGGTCCGGCGGGTCCGGGCGAGCCCGTCGGGCCGGGGGCGCCAGGGCTGCCGTCCGGGCCGGGAGCGCCGGTGGGGCCGGCGGGGCCGGCGGGTCCGGGCGAGCCTGTCGGGCCGGGGGCGCCGGGGCTGCCGTCCGGGCCGGGGGCGCCGGTGGGGCCGGCGGGGCCGGGCGAGCCCGTCGGGCCGGGGGCGCCAGTGGGGCCGGCGGGGCCGGTGGGGCCGGGCGAGCCGGTCGGGCCAGGCTCACCCGTCGGTCCGGGAGGCCCGCTCGGTCCGGGAGGTCCGGGCGGGCCGACGGCGCAGGCCGCCCTCGTGATGGTGTTGGTGTCCAGCGTGACCGCGCCATTGCGCGCCAGGGCGCGGCCTTCGATCACGGCGCCGGTGTTCAGCGTGATGGACGCCAGGGCCAGGATGTTGCCCTTGAACTGGGAGGTCGTGTCGATGGTGGCGGAGCTGCCCACCTGCCAGAACACGTTGCAGGCATTTGCCCCGTTGATGAGGGCGACGACACTCGCAGGAGCCGTGATCAGGGTCTCGGGGATCTGGAAGATGAATACGGCATCGGGGTTGTTCTGGCCGTCGAGAGTGACCGTCCCGGTGATGTTCAGTGTCGACGAGGCCGTGTAGACGCCGGGCGCCAGTGTGAGCCCGCCGATGTCAGCCGGAGTGGCGGTGCCGGGTCCCCGGCTTGCCGCGTCGTTGTAGGCGATGACGAGGTCGGACTTCGCCTGAGCGGCGGCGGCGTCGGTGACGTGCATCGTTCCGTTGACGACACCGGGCGGAAAGCCGGTCACCGATGTACCCGGATGGAGCCCCAGATCGCCGTTGATAGTGGTGGGGCCCGTGTTGGTGACCGTCGAACCGGCCAGGACCGCGTAGTTGGTGGCGGTCCCCAGTCCCACGGGGGCTTCCAGGGCGTGGGCGAGACCTGGGCCCATGGTGGCCGCCACCAGGAGCGCTGCGGGGAGCAGGAAGTGGGCTGCCCGTTTGAGCAGAGTGCGTTGAGGCTTTCTGTCGGGTGGAGCAGACCGGATGACATCCAATGCCATGGCAGGACCTTTCTTGCCGCTTCGATCTCAGTCCTCCCGAAGGAGGATTCCGAGCGCCCGCAGCGCTGAACTGGGCAGGCTCGCAAGCCCCCTGCCTGCGCGCCGCCGCGCAGGCCACCCTGAGAGGGGACCGCAGAGCGACTGCTCGCCAGAGCCAGTGATGCGTCGCCAGCGGGATTATTCACGCATATTGCATGGCGATAGACCGCAAATCGGAAAAATGGTCTACAAGGGTGATGTCGCGTCAGGAAGTGATTGCGGTGCACACCTGTGCACACCCGCTGCGTCGTCACAGCGGCGAGTCTGCGGACACTGCGAAGTCACGCTGCTCCTGGTGGCCGACTGCGCCGGCCCGGCATCCGCACGCGCCGCTAGCAGTGGCCCACCTGGCCGCTCTGGCGGGTGAGGTTGTCGTTGGGCATCCAGCCGGAGGTGTTCGTGCCCTCCATGCGGACGTGGATCCACTTGTTGCCGTACGCGTTTCGGCGGCGCGGCGGCCGCCGTGTCGCTGCCCGCGGCCACCCGCTCCGGCATCGCGCGCGCCTGCTCGGCGGTCGGCCGGCTCTCCGGCTCCTTCGCCATCGGTGCCAGCAGCACCGGTGTGAGCGGTCCTGCTCGCCGCGGCTCCGGCAGGGGCTCCGTGACGATCGCCGCCAGGGTGGACCACGCGGACGTGCGGCGGAAGGGCGAGGCGCCTTCCACCGCCGCGTACAGCGTCATGTTGAGCGACCAGATGTCAAGATCCACTTTCGCAACGGACCCCAGACGGGCGCGTCGATTCTCATTGCATCGCACTGAACAGGACAGCTGGATTCGGTTTCTCACCTTTTGGTAACTCTTGATCGATCTAATGCGCGGCATGGATGGTTCCGTCCCCTTTGGGGGCGGAGCGTCCCGCTACGCTTCGCTCCGCGCTGAGCGATTTTCAGCCATACCCGGGACGCGGACCCCAAGGGCGGCGCCAACGCCTACGCGTACTGCTCGGGCGACCCGGTCAACTGCTGGGACACGACGGGCCTGCTGGGTGCGCACGAACTGCGCACCACCCCTGTTCCTCTGCAATCACCGAACCCCCAAGGCCGGACGTCTCCCATGAAGATCCTCGAAACGGCAGTACCGGCCTGGCGGGAGCCGGTCTCCCGCGTGTACATGGCACTGCTCACGGTGTGTGCGCTGTGGGCGGTGGCCGGCGGCATCGGCCTGGGTGAGGAATGGCGACTGCCGCGCTTCCTCGCGGTGGTCCTGACCATGCCCTGGCTCCTGGTCGTCCACCTCTTCCTCCTGGTCACCCAGGCCGACTGGTGGCTGCTCGGCTACAGCTTCTACTCCGACTCTCCCGCCTGGCTGTTCGAACCCCTCTGGATCGTCTACTGCCTCACCGCGGGGCTGCTCAACGCCCGCCTCCTCGCCCGCTGGTCCCGATCCGCGAAGCGGCCCTGGTCGGTGCCGGTGTGCGCGGTCGGCTTCTTCGCGGCCGTGGTCACGCTCTGGCACCTCTGAGTGCCGGATGACCGTCACCGCGTACACCCCGGTGTGGGAAGGCAAGGACATGCGGGTGGCGAGGATCCCGGTGGTGCTGAGAGAGCTGCGCAGGGCCGGGCGGTCAGGGCGGGGAGCGGAAGTCAAGGCGTGCGGGTGAAGGACCGGCGGTAGGAGCGGGGCGGCACTCCGCGGCGCCGGACGAACTGGGAGCGCAGGACGGCCGCGCTGCCGAAGCCGGCCATCCGGGCTATCTCCTCGACCGGGAGGTCCGTGGTCTCCAGGAGTTCCTCGGCGCGGCTGAGCCGCAGGCCGAGGAGCCAGGCGTGCGGGGTGGTGCCGGTGGAGGCGGCGAAGCGGCGGGCGAACGAGCGCCTGCTCATGAGGGCCCGGCGGGCCAGTTCGGCGACGGGGAGCGGCTCGTGGAGGTGCTCACGGGCCCAGGCGAGCACGTCGGCGAGACGTTCGTCCTGGCTGTCCTCGGGGACGGGGGTGGCCAGGTACTGGGCTTGTCCGCCGTCGCGGTGGGACGGCAGGACCAGGTCGCGGGCGATCGCGTTGGCGGTGGTGGCGCCGTACTCGCGCCGCAGGAGGTGCAGGCACAGGTCGAAGCCCGCGGCGGCTCCCGCGCCCGTGACGACCTGGCCCTGGTCGACGTACAACGCGTCGGGTTCGACGGCGACGTTCGGGTGGCGGTCGGCCAGCAGGCCGGCGAACCGCCAGTGGGTGGTGGCGCGCCGCCCGTCGAGGAGCCCGGCCGCGGCGAGGGCGAACGCGCCGACGCAGTGTCCCGCGACCAGCGCGCCGCGCTCGTGCGCGGCGGTCAGCGCCTCGCGTACGGCGGGCCCCGGAGGGGTACGGAAGTCCGACCAGGGCAGGGCGATCACCAGGTCGGCGGCGGCCAGCCGGTCCAGGCCGTGCTCGACGACGAGCGGCAGCCCGACATCACTGCGGATCCGGCCGGGCCGGTCGGTGCACAGGGCGAAGTCGAAGCGGGGCAGGCCCTGTCCGCGGGCGTCGAACACCTCGGAGACGATGCCGGCTCCGAGCATTCCGAAGCCGGGCGGGGCGTAGGCGGCGACGTTCACGAAGGGCGGCATGCGGGGAGTCTGGCACCTGCCCTCGCCGGCACCTGGCACGATTCCTGCGATCGGTGGCAGGAGGGCCACTCGTGGGACGGCCGGCCCGCCCGAAGAATTGAGGGCATGACAGACGCACCGCTCGGCCGCAGCGCCGTGTACACGATCCTGACCACCGGCTACACCCTTTCCACCGGTCCCGGGGTGGCCGCCACCGTCTCCTACGTCAGCGACGGGGAACGCCATGTGATCGTCGACCCGGGGATGGTGGCCGGCCGCGACCGGATCCTCGGCCCGCTCGCCGAGTTGGGGCTCGGGCCCGACGACATCACTGATGTGGTCCTCAGCCACCACCACCCGGACAACACCATGAACGTCGGCCTCTTCGGCCTGGCCCGCGTCCACGACCACAAGGCGATCTACGAGAACGACCAGTGGACCGACCGCGACGCCGAGGGCTACGAACTCGCCCCGTCCCTGCGGCTGATCCGTACTCCGGGACACAGCCCCGAGGACATCACGCTGCTGGCGGGCACGGATTCGGGCGTCGTCGCCTTCGTGGGCGACCTGTGGTGGCGCCCCAACGGCCCGGTGGAGGACCCGGTGGCCCCGGACCAGAAGACCCTGCTGTCGTCCCGGCTCCGCGTGCTGGACGCCGCGGACGTGATCGTGCCCGGTCACGGGCCCGCGTTCCCGGCGGACGACACGGCGCCGCGCTAGGGCTGCCGGTGTGACCCGGGTCACCTCCGCCGGGCCGATGAGTTCGTTTCCCGCCGCCGGTCATACGAGCAACAACATCCGAACCCGGAGGGCTCGTCATGGCGCACACGCTCAGCACCCCCACGCAGGCCCCCCGCTCCGCGTCCCCGTCGCACCCGGCGACCCGGAGCCTGCTGGCCGGCGGTCTCGTGGCGGGCCCGCTGTTCCTCGGCGCGGGGGTCCTCCAGGGACTCACCCGCGACGGCTTCGACTTCACCCGGAACGCGATCAGCCAGCTCGCCCTCGGTGACCCGGGGTGGATCCAGGCGGCGAACTTCCTGCTCACCGGAGCCCTGGTCATCGCCGGTGCGATCGGGATGCGCCGGGTGCTGCGCGGCGGACCCGGTGGGACCTGGGCTCCGCGCCTGGTCGGCTTGTTCGGGGCCTCTTTCCCGGTCGCCGCGGTGTTCCCCGCCGACGCCGGGGCCGGGTTTCCCGCCGGTGCCCCCGAGACCGCCTCGCTGAGCGCGCACGGCGCCGTCCACATGCTCGGCGGCATGGTGGGCTACCTCGCACTGTGCGCCGCGTTCCTCGTACTGGCGCGCTCCCTCGCCGCCCGGGGGGACCGCGGCTGGGCCGTGGCATCCCGCCTCGCCCCGGTGGGCGTGCTCGCCGGGTTCGCGGGCTCTTCCGCCTCGGTCCTGGCGTTCACCGTGGGCGCGGGGCTCGGCCTGGCGGGGCTGACCGCGGTGACGGCCCGGCTGGTCACCGAGGTGCCGGCAACGCACCGCTAGTCAGCCGGCGTCCGTCGCGCGGCCGTCGCGTCCGTCGGGCGGCCGTCATCAACAGCATCGAGATCATTTCACTCAGGAAACGGGACACGACATGACCGACAACACCGTCAAGGGCCCTGCCGCCTACTTCCCTTCGATCGAGAAGAAGTACGGCCGGCCGATCGCCGAGTGGAAGGACCTCATCCGCTCCTCGCCGCTGACCAGGCACATGGAGCTCGTCTCCTGGCTCAAGTCCGAACACGGCCTGGGACACGGCCACGCCAACGCCCTGGTCGCGCACACCCTCTCCGAGAACAGCGGTACCTGAGCGGGAGGAGCGGGAGGAGCTGGGAGGAGCGGGAGGAGCGGGGACGAGCCGGCCGTCCCCGCTTCCGCCTGCCGCGGGCAAGGGCCTAGTGGCCCATGCCCAGGCCCCCGTCCACGGGGATGACCGCTCCGGTGACGTAGCCGGCCTGCTCGGACGCCAGCCACAGCACGGCCGCCGCCACCTCGTCGGGCCGTCCGGCGCGCTGGAGCGGCACGTCGCCGATGATGTGCTCGCGCTGCCGGTCGGACAGCTGCCGCGCCATGTCGGTGTCCACCAGGCCGGGAGCCACGACGTTGGCGGTGATGCCGCGCGGCCCCAGCTCGCGGGCCAGGGACCGGGCGAGGCCGACCAGACCCGCCTTGCTGGACGCGTAGTTGGCCTGGCCGGCCGAGCCGCGCAGGCCGGCGACGGAGGAGATGAAGACGAGGCGGCCCCGGCGGCGGTGCACCATGGACTCCATCGCGCGCCGGGCCGTGCGGAACGCGCCGCCGAGGTTGGTGTCCAGGACCCGGTGGAAGTCCGCGTCGTCCATGCGGAGCGCCAGCTTGTCGGCGGTGATGCCGGCGTTGGCGACGACGATGTCCAGCGGGCCGTGCGCGGCCTCCGCGTCGGCCACCGCCCGGTCGACCTGTGCGGGGTCGGTGATGTCGCAGCGCAGCCCGAGCAGCCCGTCGGGGGCGCCGGAGCCGCGGTGGGTGACGGCCACGGCGTCCCCCTGCTCGGCGAAGGCGCGGGCGACCGCGAGTCCGATGCCGCGGTTTCCGCCGGTGACGAGGACGGAGCGGGTCATGCGGCCGCCTCCTTCCGGTGCAGGTCCGCGTAGCCGCCACGGTGGTACAGCAGCGGCGCGGGAGGTTCGTCGGGCATGTGCAGGGCGGCCACGCGGCCGATGAACAGGACGTGGTCGCCGCCGGGGTACTGGTGCTCGACCTGGCAGTCGACGGACAGGACGGCACCGTCGACCAGGGCGTTTCCGGTCTGTCCGGTGCGGGGGCCGAGCAGTTCCTGCGCGGCGGCGCCGGAGGGGCGGCCGTGTGAGGCGAACCGGCTGGACAGGTCCTCCTGCCCGGTGCCCAGGACGTTCACCGTGAACGCCCGGTGCTCCTCCACGCGGCGGCGCAGGCGTCCGGTGGCCCCGATGCTGACGAGCAGCAGGAGGGGCGCGAGGGACACGGAGGTGACCGAGCTGACGGTCAGTGCCTCCGTGCGGTCGCCGGTGCCGGCCGTGATGACGGTGACCCCGGTGGGCAGCAGCCCCATTGCCGCCCGGTAGGCGTCCGCGCCCGGGTCGGCCACGGTACGCGTGCCGTGCGCGGGGGCCGGGTCGACCGGGTCCGGGTCCAGCAGGGCGGGGTCCACCGGGGCCTGGTCCACCCGGGCGGGGACCGGCGGAGCGGTGTGCGTGCGGGCCGGGGCCGCTGGGCGGGCGGCGACGCCGACGGCGGAGTCGGTGGTCACTGGTGGCTCCTGTCGTCGTGGCGGGACCCGCGCTTCTGCACCAGGCAGCTGACCCGGGCGCTGGACGTCAGCCGCCCCTTGTCGTCCGTGATGGAGACGGTGTACGTGGCGACGCGGTCGCCCTGGTGCAGCGGTGTGCAGACCGCGGTGACCTCGCCGCCGCGGGCCGGGCGGTGGTGGGTGCAGGACACCTCCAGGCCGACGACCGCTCCCCGGGGCGCCACGTGGAGGCCGGCCGCGATCGACCCGAGGGTCTCGGCGAGCACGGCGTTGGCGCCGCCGTGGAGCCAGCCGAACGGCTGCTGGTTGCCCTTGACCGGCATGGTGCCGACGAGACGCTCCGGGTCCCAGGAGGTGATCTCGATGCCCATGCGGACGATCAGCTGGTCGTCGTGGAGTTCGGGCGGGATGGACAGGATGGTCTGCGGCGGTTGGGCCTCCCCGCCGGGGGCGAAAGGAGCCGGGGCGCCGGACGGTGTGGTCCGGAGCGGTGCGGATGAGGTCGTCACTTGTTCTCCCGTACGTGATCGATGGCGGCCCAGAGACCGCCGAAGGCGCGGAGCGGGCCGGAGCCGGGCGCCGCGGCCGCGGGGAAGGGTGGGCCCGAACCGTCGGGCAGGGCCGGGCCCGAACCGTCGGGTACGGCCCCCAGGTCGACGGCGAACGCTCCGCTGCCGGACGCCTCCTGCTGCCGGCGCAGCAGCAGGGCGACCGCCGCGTCACCCCGCTCGGGGTCCCGGCCGGCGCCCGGAACGCCCTTCCCGGCGGCGGCGGTACGCGCCGTCCCGGCCAGCTCGACACCGATGAGCAGCAGCTGGTCGACGTCGCCGTCCGCAAGCATCAGCCCGGCGGTCTCGAACGCCTCGCGCGTGCTGCCGTCGTGGACGGAGAGGCAGGTCAGCGGGCCGGTGATGCGGAGCTCGCGGGTGATGAACCCGAGGATGGACGTGGGCACCGACTGGTAGAAGAGCAGCGGATTGCGGACCTGGCCCTCGAGGAGCCGCCGGCTCGCCAGGTCGGTGGTGGTCGCGTCCCCGAACGAGGTGAGCAGCAGGACGGCAGTCCGGTCGGCGAGCCGGCCCGGCTCGGCGGGCTCGGCGTCCGACCAGCACAGGTCGACCGCCTGCCGGACCAGAGGGCTGAACCGGGACTCGATGAAGCCCGGTACGCCCGGCGGGGCGTCCTCGTCGGAGGTGCACACGACGGCGGCCCGTCCCACGACGGACGCGGGCACGGAGTGGGGGGACGGGACGTTCATGGGCGCTCCAGCACGATCGCGGTGTTGACACCACCGAATGCGGCGTTCGTGGTCAGGACCCGCCGTACGTCCGCCTCCCGGGGCTCGTTCGGTATCCAGTCGAGGTCGCACTCGGGGTCGGGGGTGCCGTAACCGGCCGTGGGCGGCAGCAGGTTGTGGCGCAGGGCGTACAGCCCGACGACCGCCTCCACGGCGCCGGAACCCTCCAGCATGTGCCCGGTGGTGCTCTTGGTGGAGCTGACCGGGACCCGCGGGGCGGCGGCGCCGAACGCCCGGTGCAGCGCCCGCGTTTCGGCGGTGTCGTTGATCCGGGTGCCGGTGCCGTGGGCGTTCACGTACCCGATGTCCTCGGGCCCGATCCGGGCGGCGGCGAGTGCGCCGGCCATGGCGGCGGCCAGTCCCTCACCCTCCGGGTGGGGCTGGCAGACGTGGTACGCGTCGGAGGCCATCCCCCAGCCGCTCACCCGGCCCAGCGGCTCCGCGTCCCGGGCGCGTACCCGGGTGCCGGACTCCAGGACCAGGGCGGCCACGCCGTCGCCCAGCAGCAGGCCCGTGCGCTCGGCCGAGAAGGGGCGGACGCGGCCGTCGGTCGCGAAGGCGCGCCCCGAGTCGAACTTGGCGAAGAACTCCTGCTCGACGAGGTAGGCGCCCGCGCACAGCACGGTGTCGGCGAGGCCGGCGCGGATGAGCCGGGCGCCGTGCAGCAGCGCGTTGGCCGAGGCGACGCAGGCGTTCACGAAGGCCATGCGCCGCCCGGCCAGCCCCAGGTCTCCGGCGACGAGGTCGGGCAGGGCCGCCGGCAGGCTTTCGGCGACGTCCACTCCCGGACGTCCGTGTTCGCCGGACCAGAAGGCGGTGACCCCCCGGTGGTCGCCCTGGGTGCCGATCAGGACGTCGGCCGCACGGGGGCCGGTGAGCCCGGCCATGTCCAGGGCGGCGCGACCGCAGGCCACGAGGGCCTCCCGCTGGCCGGGGGTGCGCCGCGGGTCCCGGTCCGTGCCGGGCAGCGGGGGACCGTCGGGGCCGTGGGCCGCCGCGTACCGGCCGCGGAAGGAGCCGGTGTCGAAGCGGTCCACGGGCCGGAACGCCGCCCGCCCGGCGAAGACACCGTCGCGGAGCGCCTCCTCCCCGAAGCCGTGCCCGGTGAAGATGCCGTACCCGGTGACGAACACGTCCTCCGGTACGGCCGGTGCGGTGCTCATCGCCCGACAGCCTCGGTCTGCGCGGTGTGAGCGGTCTGCGCGGTCACGGCGTCCCGGAGGTAGGCGTGGATCGCGGTCACCGAGGTCAGCTCGGCGACGGCCGAATGGTCGATGTCCAGCTCGATGCCGTGCTGCTCGTTGAGCTGGTACTGGAACCACACGAGGGTGAGGGAGTCGAGCACGACCGGCTCGTCGTCCGCGAGGGCCTCCGGGTCGGCCACCGGAATGATCTGGCTGAGCGTCAGCAGGCGCTTCACATCGAGCAGGCTCAGCGCCTCCGCCTCCGCGGCGGCCGGGGTACCGTCGCCGCGCCCGGCCGTCCGGGCCCGGATCTCGGAGACCAGCTCGCCCAGGGTCATGGTGACGAGCCCGTCGACCGCCTCGTCGGAGAACTGGATGTCGAACTCGCGCTCCAGGTGGACGCTCAGCTCCACGAACGACAGGGACTCCAGTTCGAGGCCGCCGGGGCCCAGCGGGGTGGCCGGCGAAGTGGTGGGCGGCAGCGGCATGTTCAGCATGTCCCTGATCACGCCGAGGACGAAGTCGGTGATGCGCTCGGGGTGGACGGTGTCTGCGGTGGTCACGTCGTTTCCTTAGGGTCAGTGGATGAGCAGGCTGCGGGGTATCGCGCGCACCGGGTCCGTGTCGGCCGCGTAGTCCAACCCGTCGACCCCGAACCCGTGCAGCTGCCGCGTCAGCCGCAGGTAGGCGTCGAGATCGCCGAGTTCCGCCAGCGTGGCCGCGTCGTGGACCTTCTCCCAGCGGCGGCGCACCTCGGCCTGGACGTCGGGGCGCAGCTCGATGTCGTCCAGGCGGATGCGGTCCCGCGGATCGGTGGGGGCGAGCGGCTCGCCGTACAGGTGGTCGAGGAGCCTGCGGGCCTGGTCGCCGGTGCTCTCCGACAGCCCTGCCTCCCTGGTGACCCGGGTCAGCAGCAGGGTGTAGAGCGCCTGCACCGGCATCACCTGGCTGGCGGGGGTCACGAGGGCGCGCATGACGGCCGCCCGGGCGCGGCCCCCGTGGGCGGCGAGCCGCCGGTCCAGGGTGCGGGCGGTGCTCTCCAGGTGCTGCTTGGCCCGGCCCAGCGTGCCGTCGCGGTAGGTGGGCGCGAGCCACGGGGGGCCGATGTAGCTGAAGGCGACCGTGCCGGCGCCGCGGCGGAGTGCGCCGTGCCGGTCCAGTACGTCGATCCAGCGCGCCCAGTCGTCGCCGCCCATCACGTGGACGGTGTCGGCGATCTCCTCCGGGGTGGCGGCGGGGGTGGTCAGTTCGCGTACGGAGCCGGTGGACGCGTCGAACGCCTTCTCCGTGAACGGCTCGCCGATGGTCTTGATCACGGAACGGTGGGTGCGGCCGGTGACCGGGTCGGTCCTGCGGGGGGCCGCGAGGCTGTGGACGACCAGGTCGACACCGCCGAACTCCTCGGCGACGAGCCGCGCGGTCCGCTCCTTCACCTCGTCGTCGAAGGCGTCGCCGAGCACGGTGCGTCCCGGGAGGCCGGCCGCGACCAGTTCCTCCTCCACGGTCGCCGCGTTGTACCAGCCGGCCGTTCCGGTCCGGTTCGGTGCTCCGGGCCGCTCCAGGCAGACCCCGACCGTCGATGCCCCGGACCCGAAGGCGGAGGCCAGTCGTACGGCCATGCCCAGGCCCGAGGACGCCCCGATGACGAGGACGGAGCGGGGGCCGGGGACCGGACCGCGGTGCCGGACCGCCTCCACGGCGCGGCGTACGAGGGTGCGGCGGCCCTCCGGGTGGGCGGTCGCCCACACGGAGCCCCGCCGCACGGGTTCGATGATCACGCCGTGTCACCCCGCCCGGGCGCGACGCCCTCCAGGTGCCGCCCGCGCGCCCCGCCGTCCGCACGCCGGGCCGTACCGTCGGCCGGTCGCCGGGCCGTACCGTCGGCCGCGTAGGCGGCGTGCAGCAGTTCCGCGGTGCGCAGCAGCTTGCCGTTGGTGGTCCGCGGCAGCGCGGTGGTGATGTGGAAACGCCGGGGGATCTTGAAGTTGCTCAGCCGCTCCCGTGCGAAGGCCAGGATCTCGGACACGCTCAGGCCGTCGGGCGCGGCCAGGTGGGCCTCGATGCCGTCGCCGTGCACGACCACGGCCTCGCTCACGGCCGGGTGCCGGGCCAGCTCCTGCTCGATCTCCATCAGGTCCACCTTGAGACCGCCGACCGCCACGAGGGAATCGGAGCGGCCGGTGATCCGGAGGGTGCCGTCGGCCTCGCAGAACCGGGTGAGGTCCTTGGAGTTGAGCCATCCGTCGACGTAGCGCTCGGCGCCCACGTCCTGCAGGTAAGGCGACCGGTCCAGCCGCACCCACAGCTCGCCGCCCGAGACCCTGGTGTGCACACCGGGCGCCACCGTGCCCACGACGGGAGGGGCGAACTCGCCCCGCAGGTCGGTGGCGACGATGCCGGTCTCCGTCATGCCGTACGCCTGGCCGATCCGGATGCCGTACCGCTCCTCGAACCGGCGGTGCAGGTCCTCGTCGAGCCGTTCGCCGCCGCTGACCGCGAGCCGGAGCCGGGGCAGTGCGGGCGGGTCCTGGACCCGGCTCAGCAGGTCGTAGTGGAACGGCACGCCGAACACCACGTCGATCCGTTCCTCGGCGAGGGTGCGGACCAGCGCCTGGGGCTGGAGGGCCGCCGTGAACACCAGCGTGGCCCCGGCCCGCATGGCGTGCAGTACCCCGCCGATCAGCCCGAGGGAGTGGATGGTGGAGTTGAGCAGCAGGATCCGCTCACCGGTCCGCGGCATCCCGTCGATCGCGGAGAACGACTCCAGCTCGGCGCGCAGCGACGCGGCGGTACGCCCGATGACCTTGGGAAGACCGGTGGAGCCGGAACTGAACTGGACCAGGCAGTGGTCGGTGCGGGAGCGGCTGCCGCCGCGCCGCCACTCCACGTACACCTCGCACTCGTCCTGGAACTGGGTGCTGACCGCGTCCGTGAAGTGCACGTAGTAGCGCGGATTGCACAGGTCGAGGACGCGCTGCACCTCCGCCGGCTTGAGCCGGTGGTCGAGCAGTTGCACCTGGGCACCCAGCGACCACAGGGCGAGCAGCGACCAGATGCCGGTGAGGCTCGGCGGCAGCCGCAGGGCGACCGAGCTCCCCGGTCCCACTCCGTGGGCGGAGAAGATGCCGATGCTCTCCTTCACCCGGTCGCGCAGTTCGGCCCAGGTCACGTCCCGGCCGGTGGTACGGGCCCAGACGGCGTCGTCGGGGTGGCAGCCCAGCAGGTCGGCTCCCCACCACGGGGCCGTCACGGGCTGAGAAACGGTCATGGTTCCTCCAGCAGCATGTCGGTGGATGCGGCGGCCGCCCGGCCGCGCCGGCCGTGGGGCCGGGCGGTGGGCGGCCGCCGGGGGGCGCACCCGGCGCACCGGGTGCGGGGCCCGCGCCTCCCGCGGGGGACGTCGGAAGGGCGGGCGGTCGGTACTACTTCTCGACGCAGTACTCCTTGACGGGCCAGCCGACGTGCCGCTTCTCCGAGGAGACGTAGCCCAGCAGCTTGTCGCCCTGCTTGAGCTCGGTGACGTTGAGCACCGCCGCGCCAGGGCCGAGCACGCGGACGTGCCAGTCGTCCTGGACGGTGAGGCTGACCTGGGTGCCGTCCTCCGCGACGGCCTTGATGGTCAGCAGCGGACGGGACTCCAGCTTGATCCGGCCGACCACGACGCGGCGGGTCCGGCCGTCCGCGCCGACCGCGAGGATCGCGGAACCGGCCTTCAGCTCGCTGAGGTAGTTGGTGCGGTTGTCCAGGCCCATCGTGTACGAGTGCAGGGCACCGGCGTTGACGCGGAACGGCCGCGTCGGCATGTACGGCAGCGGGTGCGTCTCGCTGACGCACAGGACGAAGCCGTGGGCGTACGAGCCGACGAGGATGCCCTCGTCCTCGGCGAAGTGGGTCGAGGTGTCGACGCAGACCCGGTCACCGAGGCCGTTGTGCTCGATGGACTCGACCGTCAGCGTGGTCAGGTCCAGGTCCGGGGTCTGCGTGCGCAGGAGCTCCGCGAAGGCGAAGACCTCGTTGGCGTCCTGCGGCGCCAGCATCACGCCCTCGGAGCCCTTCTCCAGGACGTCGAGGATAATGCCGGCCTCCTCCAGGTCGTTGGCCTGGCACACCAGCTGCCCCGGCGTCTTGTCCGCCGCGGCGATCACGATCTCCAGCGGGATCTTGGTCGGGTCGCGGAACTGCACGACGGTGTAGGGGAGTTCCATGGCCGCGGAGCAGGCCAGCTTGAGCGTCGGGTCGTCCACGACGTCGACGAACGCGGCCGGCTCGTGTCCGGTGCCCGACACGTCCAGCCGCAGCCGGTCCAGGTCGTCGGACGACTGCAGACGCGTCAGCAGGACGTCGTACGGGTTCTCGGCGCCCTCCTCGGTGGCGGTGGCCACCTTGGACGGGAGCTGCTGTGCGGACGGCAGCAGTACGCGCTTCACGGTCGGCGGAAGCGGGGCCAGCCGGGCCGGGTCGTCGGAGACGACGCCTTCCAGCTTCGCGTGGAGTGCTGCCTCGATGACCGCGTCGTACTGCTGGGCGGGGACACCGCGCAGATCGATCCATCCAAACTTCACCGGGTACCTGCCAATACGTGAGACGGGGAGGGGAGGGAAGGGGCTGTGACCAGGTCCGGCGCTGTCGCCGGGTCGAAGCCGTGCACGAGCGCGGCCAGTTCGCGGACCGCCGCGCGCGGGTCGTGGTGCTGGAAGACGCGGCGCCCGACGGCGAGGCCGCTGCATCCCGCGCGCAGCGCGGAACGGGCGTACGACGTCAGATCGCCGTTCTCGGCGGGGCCGCCGGCCACGAGGACCGGCAGCGGGCTGCTGGCCACCACGTCGGCCATGGCCTCGAAGGGGGTCGCCCAGGTGGTCTTCACCAGGTCGGCACCCAGGTCGGCCGCGATGTTGACGACGTGGGACAGCGTGGCCGGGTCGTGCGGGTCCGTGATCCGGGGACCACGGGGGTAGATCATCGCCAGGAGCGGCATGCCCCAGGTGTCGCAGGCGCTCGCCACGGCGCCGAGGTCCGCGAGCTGCTGGGCCTCGGTGTCCGAACCGACGTTGACGTGGACGCTCACCGCGTCCGCACCCAGCTGGACCGCGTCCTCGACGGAGCCGACGAGCACCTTGGCGTCGGCGTCACGTGCGTGCGGGGTGCTGCCGCTGAGGTGGACGATGAGGGCGCTGCCCCGAAGCGAGCGCGGATCGAGTCCGCGTGCCCGTCCCTTGTGCACGACGACGGCATCGGCGCCGCCGGCCGTCACCTCGCCGACCACCTCGTGAAAGCGCTGCTCGTCGGCGATCGGGCCGTCCGCGAGCGAATGATCCAGTGGAACGAAGAGATAACGGCCGTCCTGGGGGCCGAGCCGACTCAGTCTCAGGGATTTACCGGGAGACCAGCGTGACATCACCAACCTCATTTCCTTCGATGACGCCACCACGATCGGATGCGGCCGGGTCTTGGCCAAGGGTCGAATCCCCTGGCCGACCCGTGCAGCCCCATTCGGTGCGGCGGTGCGCCATTCGGTCAGGGCGGCCGGGGCTGTCGGCCCCGGGGCCGGCCGGTGAGGATTTCCCCGCCACCCCATCCGGCTCCCTCCGGGCGAGCCGCGGGATCCATTTCCGTCACCCCAGCCAAGGAGAAAACCAATGCCTGACGATCCGTCGAGCTCCACGGCATGCATCGTGGGTGCGGGGCCGGCCGGACTGCTGCTCGCCCTGCTCCTCGGCCGCGCGGGCCACCGGGTCACGGTGCTGGAGCGGAGCCCGCACATCGACCTCGACCGCTGGGCCGGCGCACCGGTGCTCCAGCCCGTAACACTGCGCATCCTGGAACGTGAGGGCCTGCTGGAGCAGGTGCGCGCGGGGGCCGGCTTCATCGACAGCGGCGAGGTCCGCGTCCCCGGCAGCGAGGTCGCCCGCTACGCCTACGACGAGCTGCCGGACGTGCCCGTTCCGTACGCCCTGACCACGCCCGTCACGGTCCTGCGCGGCACGCTCCTGCGCGCCCTCGAGGAACTGCCGGGGGTCGACGTCCGGCTGGGGGCGACCGTGACCGGGCTGCCCGGGGGCACCGGCGGGCGCAGGGAACTGGTCTACACGGACGGGACGGGCACCCACCGCCTGACCCCGGACTTCATCGTCGGAAGCGACGGCAAGTCCTCCTCGGTACGGGAACTCGCCGGCATCCCCACGGAGGTCTTCAGCTACGACCGGGGCTACCTCGACTTCGTCGTACCGGCGCCGCAGGGCTGGGACCCGCGGATCACCATGAACTTCGAGGACGACTCCTACGTCCTGTCCATGCCCTACCCCGGCGACCGGCTCATCCTGGTGTGGATCACGGCGGAGGAGCGGGTCGACGCCGCCCTGGCCGGGCCGTTCTCCCGGTTCGCGGCGGAGCTCACGGAGCGTGCGCCCGAGCTGGCGGACGTTCTCGCCCCCCACCTCGACACCCGCGACTGGGAGGGGATCCCGCGGCGCCAGGTGCAGCACCACATGGTGCGCCCGCAGCGGTGGCTGGACGGGAACGTCCTGCTCCTCGGCGACAGCGCCCACGCCATGCACGCCTTCGGCGGGCAGGGGCTCAACACCTCCCTCCAGGACGCCGTCCTGGCCGCCGAGGGCATCCGGCGGGCCGTCGCCGACGGCGGCTCCACCGCACCGCTGGAGGACCTGCTGCGCCACCGCGTGCCGTTCGTCGAGGGCTTCCAGGAGACGCAGCGCCGGACCCTCGCGCCGCGCCCGGGCGAGCCCACCGAGCGCAACGCCGACTCCCTCCCCGACTTCCTGCGCATGGTGCTCGGCCAGCCGGAGCTCCGCCACCTGTGGACCGGCGCGCCCGCCGAGGCGCGGCGATGACCGGCGGCACCGAGTGGCGGCTCCCCGCGGCCGAATACCTGCGGCGGATCGGCCACACCGGGCCCGTCGAGCCGGGCGTGGACTGCCTGCGCGCCCTGACCGGGGCCCACCTGCGGTCCGTCCCCTACGAGATGCTCGACGCGCTCGACGGGCGCCGCCCGGCCCTGGACCACCCGGGCGTGTTCGACAAGGTGGTGCGCCGGCGGGCGGGCAGCACCTGCCTGGAAGCCACTCCGCTGTTCGGCCGGTTCCTGCGGGACGCCGGATTCCGGGTGGACCTCGTGTCCGCCCAGGCCTGGCGGGTCAACGGGCAGTGGGCACCGCGCTGGGACCACCTGCTGCTCCTCGTCGAGGCCGAGGGCGCCCGGTGGGTCGTCGACGTGAGCTTCCTGATGCTCACCCTGCTGGAGCCGCTGCGCGCGGACGGCCGCGAACACACCCAGTCCGGCTGGACGTACAAGGTCGCCGAAGCCGACGGCCACCCGGCCGTCCTGCGCCGTACCGGGCCCGGCGGCGACTGGGTGCCCGTGTACCGGTTCGACGAACGGCCGCTGGGACCCGGCGCGTACGACTGGATCGTCGATTACCACATGGCCGCCGACGACTCCCCCCTCACCGGCAGTCTCCTGTGCTCCCGGGTGGTGCCCGACGGAAAACTCATCCTGATGCGGGACAACTTCGTACGCGCGGAAAACGGCCACGAGCAGATCGAATTCCTGGCGAATGCGGCAGAGGCGGAAAAGGCGATTTCCGAGATATTCCAGGACCACGGCCATCTCGTGGAGAAGGCCGTCGACACCTGGGAACGCACCCGGAGAAGCCGCCGCGCCCCACTGCCCGGAATCGGCTGACCGTGCATCCGGATACCACCGGCACATTCGAGACGGACAGGAACCGCACCATGGATACGCATTGTTCCGTGGGAATACGGGCCATCGGCTCGTACCTTCCCGAAAAGGTCCTCGCCAACGCCGACCTGGAGGAGATCCTCCTCACCCGTGACGACTGGATCAGGGAGAACATCGGCGTCGAGACCCGCAGGGTGGCCGCCGACGACGAGTGGACCTCGGACCTGGGCGCCCGGGCCCTGGAGGACGCCTGCGCCCGCGCCGGCATCACCCCCGCGGACGTGGACCTGGTCATCTGCGGCACCTACACCCCCGACAACATGGCGCCGCCCACGGCCATGCTCATCATCGAGAAGGCCGGCGCGACCGGCGCCACGGGCTTCGACGTCAACAGCGGCGCCTGCCCCGGCAGCGTCTTCGCCCTCGACGTGGGGGCCAAGTACGTGGCGACCGGCGCCTTCCGCAGGGTCGCCGTCGTGATGGCCGACGTCAGCACGAAGACGCTGGACTGGAAGGACGTCGGACCCGCCGTCATCTTCGGTGACGGCGCCGCCTGTTACCTCCTGGAGCCGTGTGCCCCGGGCGCCGGCATCCAGGGCACGCTGCTGCGCAGCGACCCCTCCCGCTACGGTGCCGTCTGGGTGGCCCGCGAGGAGCGGCGGTTCCGTGACGGCAGGCCGCGGCGCAGCGCGTTCGGCGACAACTTCGCCCAGCTGTCCGGGGCGGCGGTGCGCTCCTTCGCCGTGGGCGAGGTGCCCGGATTCATCGGGGAGCTGCTCGACCGCGAGGGACTGACGACGTCCGACGTCGACCTGTTCGCCCTCCACCAGGCCAACCTGCACATCGTGCACGGGATCATGGACGGGCTGGGTGTGCCCCGCGACCGCACGGTCACGAACGTCCAGCGGTACGGGAACACCTCGGGCGCCAGTGTGCCCCTGGTCCTGCGGGAAGCCCTGGACACCGGCCGGCTCGCACCCGGCGACCTCGTCGTACTGGCCGCCTTCGGCTCCGGTCTCAGCCTCGGCACGATGCTGGTGCGGTGGTGCGGCGAAGAGGACTTCGGCGAGATCGGCGCATCCGGTCGGGAGCGGGTGGGCGCCGCATGACCGCGACCCCGCCCCTGCCGCACGGCGCCCCGGCGGCCGTGCTGGGCGTCGGCAGCTACCTCCCCTCGCAGCGGGTCACCAACGCCATGCTGTGCGAGCGGATCGACAGCTCCGACGAGTGGATCCGCAGCCGCTCCGGCATCCGCGCCCGCTACTGGGCCACCGAGGAGGAGACGGTCGAGGACATGGCCGTCGCGGCCGCCGAGCAGGCGCTCCGCCATGCCGGGCTGACCGGCGACCGGATCGACTGCGTCATCGTCTCCACCGTCTCCCACCTGCGCCAGTTCCCGTCCCTCGCGGTCGCCGTCGCGCACCGCATCGGTGCCCGCGCACCGGGCGCCTTCGACCTCACCGCGGGCTGCGCCGGGTTCTGTTACGGCCTCGCGCTGGCCGCCGACACGATCCGGGCCGGCAGCGCGGGACACGTCCTCGTGATCGGCGTGGAGCGGCTGTCCGAACAACTCGACCACGAAGACCGGACAACGGCGTTCCTCTTCAGTGACGGGGCCGGCGCCTTCGTGGTGGGGCCGTCGGAGGAACCCGGCATCGGTCCGGTGGAGTGGGGGTCGGACGGGGCCTACAAGGACACCATCCGGCAGAGCGCCTCCTGGGCGTCGCTCCGCGGGAAGCCGGACGCGCCGTGGCCCGTCATCGCCATGGAAGGCCGGGAGGTCTTCCGCTGGGCGGCCTACGAGATGGGCGCCGTCGCCACCCGGGCGCTGGAACGCGCGGGCGTCGGCCTCCACGAACTCGACGCCTTCGTACCGCACCAGGCCAACCTGCGGATCACCGAGGAACTCGCCAAGGGGCTGGGCCTTCCGCCGGACGTCGCCGTGGCCCGCAGCATCGTCGACTACGGCAACTCCTCGGCGGCGTCCATCCCGCTCGCCATCCACCGCATGCTCGCCGACGGCGAGGCGAAGCCGGGCGGACTCGCCCTGCTGCTCGCCTTCGGCACCGGGCTGGTCTACGCCGGCCAGGTCATCAGGCTCCCGCCGGCCCCGGCCGAACCGCCGCGCCCGGCGGAACCCGCAACGCCCGTATCCGCAACAGAAGAACGAGAAGGAGCAGCATGAGCAGGGAAGACATCGTCCGCACACTGCAGGAGATCCTCGACGAGGTCGCCGAGGTCCCCGCGGAGAAGGTCACCTTGGACGCCTCGTTCACCGGGGACCTGGAGCTGGACTCACTGGCCGTGGTGTCGGTGTTCGTCCTGGTCCAGCGCCGGTTCGGCATCCAGGTCCCCAACGAGGACGCCGACCGCCTCACCACGGTCCGTGCGGCCGTGGACTACCTGGAGAGCCACGACGTCGCCGTGGCCTGACGAGAACGGTGCACAGGGCCGGCCCGCACGACGTCGTGTGCAGGCCGGCCCTGTGCTGTCGGCCCATCTCACCCTGGCACGCATCGATCCGAGGAGTACTGCGCCATGTCCCAGCACAGGCAGAAGCCTTCCGGGATGCCCATCCACAAGTACCGGCCGTTCGAGGCGGTGCACCTGCCGGACCGCACCTGGCCGGACGCTCGTATCACCAAGGCTCCGCGTTGGCTGTCCACTGATCTGCGGGACGGCAACCAGTCGCTGATCGACCCCATGACGCCCGCCCGGAAGCGGGAGATGTTCGACCTGCTGGTGCGCATGGGTTACAAGGAGATCGA